>JACCQS010000438.1 GCA_013814015.1 Geodermatophilaceae bacterium
CTGCTGCTGCGCGAGTTCTGCCAGGCCAGGCACTGATTCTGACGCGGCGAACACGTCGACCACGATCGCGCCAGGTCCGCCCAGTCAGGTCGCCGACTGCGAGAATGTGGATAGCCGACGGCGTCTCTCGACTTGTCAGTCGCTCCGCTGCGTGAAGACAGCCGTAGTTACCTGACAACTCGGATCGAGGCGAAACATCAGTGCGCGGCGGCGTCCCAGCTGGCGCCGAAACCGACGGAGACCTCTAGTGGAACGGACAGCTCGGCTGCGGTGGCCATCTGTTCGGTGACGAGGACCTGCACGAGGTCATGCTCCCCTGGGGCGATCTCGAGGACGAGTTCGTCGTGGACCTGCAGCAGCATCCGGGACTTCAGACCAGCCTCGGTCAGGGCCGCGTCGACGCCGAGCATGGCGACCTTGATGATGTCGGCAGCCGAGCCCTGGATCGGCGCGTTCAGCGCCATCCGCTCGGCCATCTCCCGGCGTTGGCGGTTGTCGCTGGTGAGGTCGGGGAGGTACCGGCGCCGGCCGAAGATCGTCTCGGTATAACCGGTCATCCGGGCCTGGTCGACCACGTCGTGCAGATAGTCCCGCACTCCGCCGAAGCGCTCGAAATAGGCCTCCATGTGCGCCCGGGCCTCCTCGGGGGTGATCCGGAGTTGCTGGGACAACCCGTAGGCCGACAGCCCGTAGGCCAGCCCATAACTCATCGCCTTGATCCGGCGGCGCATCTCGCCGCCGACTTCCTCCACCGGGATCGAGAACGCGCGGGAGGCCACGAAGGTGTGCAGATCCTCCCCCGACGCGAATGCCTCGATCAGACCGGCGTCCTCGGACAGGTGGGCCATGATCCGCATCTCGATCTGGCTGTAGTCGGCGGTCATCAGCGACTCGAAGCCCGGCCCGACCACGAAGGTCTGCCGGATCCGGCGCCCCTCGGCCGTGCGAATCGGAATGTTCTGCAGATTGGGATCGGCTGAGGACAGCCGCCCGGTGGCAGCGACGGTCTGCTGGAAGGTCGTGTGTATCCGGCCCACGTCATCGACCATCGGGATCAGCCCGTCGATGACCGTCCGCAGCCGGGTCACGTCGCGGTGCCGCATGAGGTGTTCCAGGAATGGGTGCCCGGTCTGTTCCAGCAGGGTGGTCAGTGACTCCGCGTCGGTGGTGTAGCCGGTCTTGATCCGCTTCGTCTTGGGCAGCCCGAGATCGTCGAACAGCACGAGCTGCAACTGCTTGGGCGATCCGAGGTTGATCTGCTGTCCGATCACGGCATAGGCGTCTTCGGCGGCAGCGTTCACCGCCTCGGCGAACTCCCGCTGCAGCGCGCTGAGTCGCTCCAGGTCGATCGCGATGCCGGCCGACTCCATCCTGGCCAGCACCCGCGCCAACGGAAGCTCCATCTCGGTCAGCAGGCGCGTACCGCCCCGGCCGGCAAGCCAATCCCCCAGCGAGCTGGCCAACTCCGCGACCGCCATCGCCGTACGGACTCCCTGTTCGGCGCGCTCGGCATTCGCAGCTTCGGCCCCGCCATCCAAGGTGAGCTGGCCGGTGTCACTCGCGGCTGGGGTCAGATCGCGCTTGAGATAGCGCACCACCAGGTCGGTCAGATCGAAGGAACGCTGGCCCGGCATCGCGACATAGGCGGCCAGGATCGTGTCGCTGCTGATGCCGGCGAGCTCCAGGCCATGCGCCCAGGCCGCGAGGAGTGGGCCCTTGAGGTCATGAATAGCCTTGTCCACGTTGGGGTCTGACAACCATTCGGCCAGGGCTTTCTCGTCCTCGGCGTTCAGATCAGCCGGCCGTACCCAGGTCCCACGACCGGCCACAGTGGACAGTGCGATCGCCTCGATCACTCCGGTGCCGCGGCCCCAGGTGCCGTACGGAGAGATCCCCATCGGGTGCTGACCGTGGCCGTGCTCGGCCAGCCACGATCCCAGCCCGCCCGGGGCCAGCTCGTCGACCGTGACCTCGAATCCGCCCTCGCTCGGGGGCTCATCGGCGCTGAGATCGGTGAACAGGCGGTCCCGCAGCACCCGGAACTGCAGGTTGTCGAAGAGTTGGTGAACCTGTTCGCGGTCCCAGCTGGTCCAGCGCAGATCCTCCGGCCGCTGGGCGAGGGGGACGTCGCGGATGAGTTGGGTGAGCTGACTGTTGCGAAGCACCGACGCAAGATGATCGCGAAGGGCGTCACCGGCCTTGCCCTTGACCTCGTCGACGCGGTCGACAAGGGACTCGAGCGATCCGAATTCGCGGATCCACTTGGCGGCGGTCTTCTCCCCCACCCCGGGGATGCCGGGCAGATTGTCCGACGGATCGCCACGCAGAGCGGCGAAGTCCGGATACTGCGCGGGCGTCAGGCCGTACTTGGCCTCCACCTCGCCGGGGGTGAAGCGGGTCATGCCGGTGACGCCTCGGTGCGGGTAGAGGACGGTCACGAGCGGGTTGACCAACTGCAG
>JACCQS010000496.1 GCA_013814015.1 Geodermatophilaceae bacterium
GTTCATCACCTGATCCCCTGGGCACCAGGCGGCCGCACCGACCAGACAAACGGCGGCCTGTTCTGCTGGCACCACCACCGCGAAATCGAACAAGGCCACTGGGAAGCCTTCCACCACCGAGGCCGGATCCGGCTCCGCCCACCCGAAGGACTCGACCCGCAAACGAAGGCCCCGGATCAACCACCCCCACCAACCACCCCCACCCCGCGCTGACTGGCCACCAGGAGCCGACAGCCGACCCTGCCCGTAGACGGCTGGCGCCGGACCGCGCCTTCCCCGGCCCGGTAGTCGTGGTGCCCACCGGCGAGCCCAACGAGATCAGCTGCCGTCTGCACGTCCACGGACCGGATACGGTCCCAGGGTGACTCGAACCCTCTTCGCTGGCGGCG
Source organism: Geodermatophilaceae bacterium (assembly GCA_013814015.1). Taxonomy (GTDB): domain Bacteria; phylum Actinomycetota; class Actinomycetes; order Mycobacteriales; family Geodermatophilaceae; genus JACCQS01. The sequence continues at coordinate 390 of JACCQS010000496.1, forward strand.
CTGTCTTCGACGGCACCGGCTCAGCACCTAGTTCGGCCGACGTGCTCGTCGAGGACGGGTTGATCGTGGACGTCGGCAGCGGCTTGGACGCCGACGACGAGGTCGACTGCGCTGGAACGACAGTCCTGCCGGGGTTGATCGACAGCCATGTGCATGTGCTGTTCAGCGGGGTCAACGTGCTCCGGATGATGCAGACGCCATTCAGCTATCCGTTCTACGAAGCGGTGCACAACCTGAGGACGACGCTCGATACCGGGATCACGAACGTACGAGATGCCAGCGGAGCGGACCTTGGTGTGGCCCAAGCACTTCGGGACGGACTCATCGCCGGTCCCCGAATGCAGATCTCGATCAGCATGGTCAGCCAGACTGGAGGGCACGGTGACGGCTGGCAACCGTGCGGCGCCGTCATGCCGCTACTTGCCTCTCACCCGGGCAGACCCTCCACGATCGTCGACGGCGCCGGGGATATGCGTCGCGTGGTCCGTGAACTCGTGCGCGCTGGAGCCGACGTGATCAAGGTCGCGACCAGCGGAGGCGTTCTCTCACCGCGCGACGACCCACGACACGGTCACTTCCGGGACGCCGAGATCGCCGTACTGGTCGAGGAAGCCACCGCGGCCGGCCTCTTCGTCATGGCACACGCGCAGGCGACGGATGGGATCAAGGTGGCCATCCGGAACGGGATCCGCTCGATCGAACACGGGATTTATCTGGACGACCAGGCCATCGAGATGATGCTTCAAGCTGGAACGTGGCTCGTACCAACGCTATCTGCCCCGCGCGCCGTTATCACGATGGCCGATTCCGGCGTGCCGATGCCTGCGGCAGTGATCAGCAAGGCGCGGATGGTTCTGGAATCCCACGACGACTCGGTCGGCCGGGCCATCACCGCTGGAGTGAAGATCGCCATGGGCACCGACAGCGGCGTCGGGCCGCACGGAGACAATCTCAGCGAACTCGGGCTGATGGCCAATCTCGGCATGAGCGCGCTCGGCGCATGGCACGCGAGCACCGCATCGGCGGCCGAGTTGCTCGGCATTTCGGACGAGTTCGGCACGCTGGAGCCGGGCAAGCGGGCCGATCTGCTGGTATTGGAGGGCTCGGCCTCGGACCTGGTCAACCTGCGGGATCGCGTGCGTGCCGTCTACCAGGACGGAAGCCTGGTCGGCGGCGCTCCGTCATCAGCACAGGAGTCAACGCACTGATCTAGTGCGACGGTTCCCGCAGCCTTAGCGATCGGGGTTGCGGCCGCCCTCGGAGGATGGCGGGCCGCTCTCCGGATCTGCAGTGATCGTGGCTTCGGGCGGGCCAATCAGGTCGGCGGGTTCGTCCAGTGCGACATCCTTGGGAGCCACGTCTGCACCGCGCAGCTGGGCTGCTGCCTCGGGATCGTTGCGCGCCTTGTAGAGGCTCGCGATAACGGCCAGGGCCATCACGCCGATGATCACACTCAGGGACAACCAGATCGGGATCGTCGGTGCCCACGCGATCGGCTCGCCACCGTTGATGAAGGGGAGGCTGTTCTCGTGCATCGCCTCGAGGATGAGTTTGATCCCGATGAAGCCGAGGATGATCGACAAACCCATGGATAGGTAGACGAGCCGTTCCAGCAGCCCGCCGAGCAGGAAGTAGAGCTGACGTAGGCCCATCAGCGCGAAGATGTTGGCGGTGAAGACGATGAACGCTTCCCGAGTCAATCCGAAGATCGCCGGGATCGAGTCCAACGCAAACAGTAAGTCCGTGGAGCCGATCGCGAGGAAGACGATGATCATCGGGGTCCATAGCTTCTTGCCATCGACGGTGGTGCGGATCTTGGCCCCGTCGAAGTCATCGCTGATCGGCAGAACCTTGCGCATCCGCCGGATAAGGACGTTCTCCTCGTACTCCTCCTCCTCGCCCTGCTGCTTGGCGAGCTTGATCGCGGTGTAGATGAGGAAGGCACCGAAGATATAGAAGAGCCAGCTGAAGCGCTCGATCAGTGCGGCTCCGGCCAGGATGAAAATTCCACGCAGGACCAGCGCGATGATGATCCCGACCATCAGGACTTCCTGCTGGTACTTACGTGGGACCGAGAACCGAGCCATGATGATCACGAAGACGAACAGATTGTCCACCGACAGGCTGTATTCGGTGAGCCACCCCGCGTAGAACTCTCCGGCCGCCTGTCCTCCGGCGAAGGCCAGCATCGCCAAGCCGAAGATCAACGCCAGGCTGACATAGAACACCACCCACAGCGAGGACTCTTTCATCGACGGCACGTGCGGGCGGCGCGTAACGATCAGCAGGTCGGCGAGCAGCAGCAGTCCGAGGAAGACGAACGATCCGATCTCGAACCAGACGGGTAGATCGAGCAATGGTCAGTCCCTCCGGTGGCACGTGGCAACAACCGGAGGTCTCTCCCGCCTGACGCCCGAGGAAAGATTCCGGGCGGCCCGACCGACGGGACCGGGACGGAAGCGGCGATGCCGCTCCGGCCGTGGTGACGACCCCGCCGCGAAGGAATACTCCCCTCCACCGACGCCCCCATTCTGTACGACAAGGTGGCGCCACATCTCAGCGGGTATCCGTCACCGGGTCGACATCGGCTGTCGTAGGTCGTTGTTAGCGTCAGGCGCATGGACATCAAACTGGAAGTGGTCACCGTCCCGGTCTCAGACGTGGATCGGGCGAAGGCGTTCTACGTCGACCAGGTGGGTTTCGTCGCCGATCACGACCAAGCTGTCAGCGATGAGATTCGGTTCGTGCAGTTGACGCCGCCAGGCTCAGCCTGCTCGATCGCCTTCGGCAAAGGGATCTCGAAGATGGAGCCCGGCTCCCTGCAGGCGATCATGTGCGTGGTCGGCGACGCCGAGGCGGCCCGGACTGAGCTGGCCAGCCGTGGGGTCGAGGTGAGCGATGTGGACGACCAGCCCTGGGGCAAGTTCGTCTACTTCGCTGATCCGGACGGCAACGGCTGGTCGTTTCAGGAACTGCCTGACTGGTCGACCGGAGCAGGCGGGTCGGGCCAACGACCCGAAAACTAACCCAGCCGGGACGGGTCCCGGATCTGCTCAGCCCTGACCGGCTCGTTGCATCTGGCGAAGTTCCTTCTTGAGTACGCCGATCTCGTCGCGCAGCCGGGCAGCCAGTTCGAATTGGAGTTCTCGGGCCGCAGCCAACATCTGATCATCGAGTTGCCCGATCAGATCGGCCAACTCAGCGGCCGGCAGGGTGGACGCGTCCAGTGCGCGCTCGCTCTTGCCGCGGGATGACAGGCCGGGGACCGGTGCCTTCCCTCTGGATTGGGTCCGTCCTCCGCCGTAGAGGCGCTCGGTGGTCTTTTCGGTGTCGGCGGCCTCGGCGTAGATGTCGTCCAGGATGTCGATGATCTTCTTACGCAGCGGCTGCGGATCCAGCCCACGCTCGACGTTGTAGGCGACCTGCTTCTCTCGCCGACGGTTGGTCTCGTCGATCGCGCGTTCCATCGACGGGGTGATCTTGTCTGCGTACATGTGCACCTGCCCAGAGACGTTACGAGCGGCCCGGCCGATGGTCTGGATCAGCGAGGTCTCCGAGCGGAGGAACCCTTCCTTGTCGGCATCGAGGATCGACACCAACGACACCTCGGGAAGATCGAGTCCTTCGCGGAGCAGGTTGATCCCCACCAGAACGTCGTAGTCGCCCTTGCGCAGCTCTCGGAGCAACTCGACCCGGCGCAGGGTGTCGACCTCGGAGTGCAGGTAGCGCACCCGGATCCCGAGCTCGAGCAGATAGTCGGTGAGGTCCTCGGCCATCTTCTTGGTCAGCGTGGTGACCAAGACCCGCTCATCGCGTTCAGCCCGGAGCCGGATCTCGGCGACCAGGTCATCGATCTGACCCTTGGTGGGCTTGACGACCACTTCCGGATCGATCAGGCCGGTCGGCCGGATCACCTGTTCGACGAATTCGCCCTTCGTGCGACCCAGCTCGTATGAGCTCGGCGTGGCCGACATGTAGACCGTCTGCCCGATCCGCTCGACGAACTCCTCCCAGCGCAGCGGCCGGTTGTCCATCGCCGACGGCAGCCGGAAGCCGTGGTCGACCAGGGTGCGCTTGCGACTCATGTCGCCCTCGTACATGCCGCCGATCTGCGGCACGGTCACGTGGGACTCGTCGATGACGAGGAGGAAGTCATCCGGAAAGTAATCCAGCAGACAGGACGGCGGACTCCCGGCGGCCCGGCCGTCCAGATGCCGGGAATAGTTCTCGATGCCGGAGCAGAACCCGACTTGGCGCATCATCTCGATGTCGTAGGTGGTGCGCATCCGCAGCCGCTGGGCCTCGAGCAGCTTGCCCTGCTTGTCCAGCTCGGCCAGCCGGTTGGCCAACTCGGCCTCGATGCCGGCGATGGCCTGCTCCATCCGCTCCGGACCGGTCGCGTAGTGGGTGGCTGGAAACACGAACACTTCCTCGACCTCACGCACGACCTCGCCGGTCAGCGGGTGCAGGTAGTACAACCGCTCGATCTCGTCGCCGAACATCTCGATCCGGACGCCGAGTTCTTCGTAGGAGGGAATCACCTCGATGGTGTCGCCCCGGACCCGAAACGTGCCGCGGGTGAACGACAGATCGTTGCGGGTGTATTGCATGTCCACCAGTCGGTGCAGCAGCCAGTCCCGATCGGTGGTCTTGCCGAGCTGCAACCGGACGCTCTGGTCGAGATACTCCTTCGGCGTCCCGAGGCCATAGATGCACGACACGCTGGCCACCACGACGACGTCGCGCCGAGTCACCAGGCTCGCCGTCGAGGAATGCCGCAGCCGCTCGACCTCATCGTTGACCGAGCTGTCCTTCTCGATGTAGGTATCAGTCTGCGGGACGTAGGCCTCGGGCTGGTAATAGTCGTAGTAGGAGACGAAATACTCCACAGCGTTGTTAGGCAGCAACTCGCGGAACTCGTTGGCCAATTGGGCGGCCAACGTCTTGTTCGGCGCGATGATCAACGTCGGACGCTGCACCTTCTCGATCAGCCACGCCGCGGTTGCGGACTTTCCAGTTCCGGTCGCACCGAGCAGCACGACATCACGCTCTCCCGCGTTGATCCGGCGGGTGAGTTCCTCGATGGCCTGTGGCTGATCTCCGGAGGGCTGGAAGTCAGCTTCGACGGTAAATGCGCCGGTGGTCGGCGTCTTGTCGTTGGACCAGGCCCGCAGCGGGCGGACGGGCTTGCGCGCCATCGCTGCGGCGCCTGACGCCGACTTCGACGTCGATGCATCTGTGGTGGAGGACTTCGTGGCGGTCACAGTTAACGAAGATAGGCCGGGCATCCGACATTCCCCAGTCGCACGGTCGGATCGATGGCCACCGGGTCGTACCGTCGTCACGCATGAACGACAGACGCGGAGCCGACGAGGACATCGCCCGCCTGCTGAGCCGACCTGTCTGGGCGGTAGTCGGTCTGACGCCGAACTCCCGACGACCGTCGTACGGCGTGGGACGTTTTCTTCTCGACCATGGCATCACGGTGATTCCGGTCAACCTGCAGGGCGCGTCCGTCCATGACCAGCGCGGCGTCGTGACACTGGACGAGATCGACGTACCGGTGGACGTCGTCGACATCTTCCGGCGCTCGGAGATGGCCGGCGCGCACGTCGACGAGGCGATCCGGATCGGCGCCGCCGCGGTCTGGCTACAGCTGGGCGTCATCGACACCGAGGCGGCCGACCGCGCGGAGGCGGCCGGACTCACCGTCGTCATGGATCACTGTCCAGCCATCGAATGGCCGCGATTGGGGCCGCGCCGCACTCGCTAGCCTCTCCGGGCCGCAAAACGGTGCCGCAATTGATGAACGGGAAAGAAATTTGTGTGGACAAGGTGTTCATCCGGTGTGGACAGCTGCCAGCGAGGTGTGGACGAAGAGGCCCACTATGTGGACGCAGAGTAATGGCTGTGAGTGACAGTGGTCACCGTGACTGTTGTGTCTGGAGGGGCCAGAGTTTCTCGGGAAAGCACTTGTCTACGCTCGGCGGCCTGCGTAACTTACTTCTTGCAGGGAACAACCGGCACAGACCGGAGGAACGAAAAGGCTCGGTTCGCCGGGTCTATCGAGCCAAAGGTTACGTTGCGTTACGTGCTTCGGTACGTGCGGAACGACTGGGACCATTTGATCGCAGCGGCCCTCGGGTCGCGGTGGACATCGGACCCGTGATGTTGGACAGCAAGCTCGTCTTGCCAGTCGGCGACACGGGACCATCACAGCTTCGGTTGTGATAGCCCGGAGCGCCGGTGGTTCCCGGCACATGACGCCCCTTCGCGACCCGTTCGCGGAGGGGCGTCGTTATTGTCTGCCGGTGACATCGTGGCCGGGCTCGGCATACCCCCTCGGCGCAACCTATGACGGCACCGGAACCAATTTTGCGGTGTTCAGTGAGATCGCCACCCTGATCGAACTGTGCCTGTTCGATCGACGGGGAGTCGAGACCCGAGTTCCGATCGAGGACGTGGACGCGTTCGTCCACCACGTCTATCTGCCGGGTGTCACTCCGGGACAGCGTTATGGCTACCGCGTCCACGGGCACTATGCCCCGAACCGCGGCCAACGCTGCAATCCGGCCAAACTGTTGATTGATCCCTATGCCAAGGCCCTGGACGGGCAACTGGACTGGGGTCAGGAGCTATTCAGCTACCCGTTGGATGGGAGCGCCGACGGCCGGGCAGGCACGGGAAGTCGAGAGTTCGCCACGGAGCCCGATTCCAGCGATTCTGCCGACTCCACCTTGAAATCGGTGGTGATCAACCCGTTCTTCGATTGGGGCACCGATCGCGCCCCGCGTACGCCCTACCACCGGACGCTGATCTACGAAGCGCACGTCCGGGGACTGACCAAGACCCATCCCGGCGTCCCCGAGGAGCTTCGCGGCACCTACGCCGGAATCTCGCACCCTTCGGTCATCGAGCACCTCGTGTCGCTGGGCGTGACGGCACTCGAGTTGATGCCGGTCCATCAATTCGTTCTCGACCACACCCTGGCCCAGCGCAACCTGCCCAACTACTGGGGTTACAACACCATCGGCTTCTTCGCCCCACATCAGGCCTATTCCGCGTCGGGCAGCGGCGGCCAGCAGGTGCAGGAATTCAAGGGCATGGTTCGCGCCCTGCACGAGGCCGGAATCGAAGTGATCCTCGACGTCGTCTACAACCACACGGCCGAAGGCGATCATCTCGGCCCGACCATGTGCTTCCGGGGACTGGACAATGCCGCCTACTACCGCCTCGACGACAAGCATCCCGATCGGTACGTCGACTACACCGGGACGGGAAACTCGCTCAACGTCCGACACCCGAGCGCCTTACAGCTGATCATGGACTCTCTGCGGTACTGGGTGCTGGACATGCACGTGGACGGCTTCCGCTTCGACCTGGCCTCCGCGCTGGCCCGAGAACTGCACGATGTGGACCGGCTCTCGGCATTCTTCGACCTCGTTCAACAGGATCCCGTCGTGAGTCAGGTCAAGCTGATCGCCGAGCCTTGGGATGTCGGCGAGGGCGGCTACCAGGTCGGTAAGTTCCCTCCCCAGTGGACGGAATGGAACGGGAAGTACCGCGACACGGTCCGCGACTTCTGGCGCGGTGAGAAGGCGGCCCTGCCGGAGTTCGCGGCCAGGATCACCGGATCGTCGGACCTGTACGAGCACAACGGCCGGCGTCCGGTGGCCAGCATCAACTTCGTCACCGCCCATGACGGATTCACCCTCACGGATCTCGTCTCCTATGACTCCAAGCACAACGAGGCCAACGGCGAAGGAAACCGCGACGGCGAGAGGCACAACCGCTCGTGGAATCACGGGGTGGAGGGGCCGACCGACGATCCGGACATCCTCGAGCTACGCGCGCGACAACGGCGCAACATTATAGCCACTTTGCTTCTGTCCCAAGGTGTTCCGATGTTACTGCACGGGGACGAACTCGGCCGCACCCAGCATGGCAACAACAACGCTTACTGTCAGGACAATGAGCTGTCCTGGGTGGACTGGGCATCGGCCGACGACGACCTCAAGTCCTTCGTCGCCACGACGTCTCGGCTACGCCGGGCACATCCGACGTTCCGTCGCCGTCGGTTCTTTCGGGGCTCCCCCGTGCGGGACGTCGGTGATCCCGTTCCGGACATCGCCTGGTTGACCTCGGCAGGTATCGAGATGGCGCTGGGCGACTGGGATTCCGGCTATCACCGAGCTTTCGCTGTGTTCTTCAACGGCGAGGGCATCAACGAGCGCGATGACCGGGGCGAGCCGATCACCGACGTGTCGTTCCTGCTCTGCTTCAACGCCCATGACTCCGATCTGGCCTTCCGTACTCCTCCGGAGGAGTACGCGAAGACCTGGGAGGTGGTTCTCGACACCGGGCTGGCCTTGCAGCCGGCAAACCCGCAGGTCACCGTCGAGGCCGGAGCGTCCGTTTCGGCCCTGAGTCGCTCCCTGGTTGTCCTTCGCGCCAGGCACTAGCTCTCATCGAGAAGGCGGCGGCGTTGCTCGTCCACGTCGTAGTCGGGCTTGGGAAACTGCGGATCCATCTCGGTGAGGGTTTCCAGCAGGAGTCGGCCGATCGCCCAGTTCCGATACCACTTGCGGTCGCTGGGCACGACGTACCAGGGCGCTGTCTCCGTACTCGTCCGATCCAGGACCGCTTCGTAGGCCCGCGCATACGCCGGCCATTGCTCGCGCTCGTCCACATCACCAGGGTTGAACTTCCACTGCTTCTCAGGGTCGTCGAGTCGAGCCAGCAGGCGTTCTTTCTGCGCCTCCGGCGAAATGTGTAGGAAGCACTTGACGATGTGCACGCCGTCCTCGACCAGGCCGCGCTCGAATCGGTTGATTTCGGCATAGCGCTTGTCCCTCGTCGCGACGGGCACCAGGCGCCGAACCCGGGCGATCAGGACATCCTCGTAGTGCGACCGGTCGAAGATGCCGATCAGCCCCGGACGCGGGACCTCCTTGCGGATCCGCCAGAGGAAGTGGTGCGACAGTTCGGCCGGCGTCGGCTTCTTGAAAGAGGCGATGTGACTGCCCTGCGGGTTGACCGCGCCGATGACGTGCTTGATAACCCCACCCTTGCCGCTCGTGTCCATTCCTTGCAGGACCAGCAGAATTCGGCGATCACTTCCCCCCGCGCCCTCGGCGTAGAGCGCCTCCTGAAGGCCGGCCAGTCGCTCACCATCGGCC
>JACCQS010000002.1 GCA_013814015.1 Geodermatophilaceae bacterium
CCTCCGGTGCACGGTGCGGCCGTGGTCACGGTGGGGATGATCGAATGGCTCCGCAGGGCCGGGATCCGGGTCAGCATCGTCGATGCCTCCGTGGACAGCCACGGCATCGCCACGATCAGCGGATTCGGCCCGATCGCCAGATACCTGCTGGCCCGGCTGTGGAAGCACGCCGTCTGTTGCGCTGCGCTGCTACGACGCCCCGACGTCCTCTACGTTGGTGGCGCCGGCGACCGCGGACTGTATTTCCAACTGATCTGCCTTGCTGCGGCCAGGATTGTGCAGGTGCCGGTGGTCTTCCATCACCACTCCAGCGCCTACCTTGTCCGGCACAGCAGGCCGATGGCCTTGGTGTGCCGGGTCATCAGCGATCGCGGCGTCCACCTGGTGTTGAGCGAGCAGATGCGCGAGCAGCTGGCGGCGTCCTACGAAGTGACCAACGCAGAGTCCCTGAGCAACAGCCTGTTCGTACGCAGCGGTACGCGCCCGCACCCCCCGGCGACCTCGGGCCCGGTACGGCTCGGGCACATCTCGAACCTGTCCATCGACAAGGGGATGCGCGACATCGCCGACACCGTGGCGGCCCTGGAGACAGCCGGGCGCGACTTCGAACTGCACATCGCCGGGCCGGTCGCCGACCGGCCGACCCAAGACCTGCTCGACGACCTGCAACGCGGCCGTAGGAACGTCGTCGTACACGGACCGCTGGACGGCTCGGCCCTCGTCGGCTTCTACGACAACCTGGACCTCCTGCTCTTCCCCAGCCGCTACCGGCACGAGGCGGCTCCGATGGTCGTACTCGAAGCGGCCAGCCGGTCGGTGCCGACCCTGGCCCATCCGGTCGGCTCGCTACCCGAACTGGTCTGTTCGGCCGACCTGATCGCCCCGATCGGGGAGTTCGCCGGACGCGCCGACGAGCTGGTCGGCAACTGGGCCGACGCCGGCACAGAACTGTCCGAACAGAGTTACGCGGGGTTCCTCCGTCAGCGGGCCGAAGCCGAGGACGGGCTACAAGGCCTGTGGGCCCGATACCTACCTGCGCGCCGGCTCGATCGAGCGCAGAACCGTGCGGATGTCAGCCCAGGGTCCGAGCCAGATAGGCCAGCAGCGCCTCTTGCACCTCGACATCGATGAGCAGCCGACTGGCGTGGGCCTGACCCGGTCGAATCAGTACCTCGGGCTCGGCGCCGACCTCGCGCAGCGCCTCGGCCAGCACCTCGGTCTGCTGGACCGGCACGCGGTCACCGTCGGCGTGGGCGAGGAAGAACGGCGGATCGCTGGCGTCGACATGCGTGATCGGCGACGCCGCTTCTGCCGCGGGGCAGTTGGTGAGCTCGCTGCAGCCCAGGAACTCCAGCACGTTGCGGATCTGGGTCCGAGCGGGGCTGCCGAGTTCCAGCGCGCGCTCTGTCAGGTCGGCGGCACCGGACAGGGAGACCACCGATGCAACCCGGTTGCCTTCGGTCGTGGATCCCTCTCCGGAGGTCCCGAGCAGTTCGGAGATGGTGCCTCCGGCCGACCCTCCGATGGTGCCGATCCGGTCGGGGTCAATGCCGTAGTTGTCCGCCTCGTCCCGGGCCCATTCCACAGCTGCCTGGATGTCCTCTAGAGCGGCCGGGAACTCGTGTTTCGGCGCCAGGCGGTAGTTGATGTTGACTGCGACGTAGCCGGCATTGGCGATCCAGTAGCACATCTCGTTCCACTCCGGATCAGCCTTGTCGCCCCCGTTGAACGCACCACCGTGGACGAGCAGGACTGCGGGCTGCGGCCCGTCGGCCTCCTCGACGCGGCAGACATCAAGCTCCACACTCTCGCCGTCCACCTCCCGATAGACGATGTCGCTGTCAAAGGTGATCGCGGCCCGCTGCTCGTCGGTGATCAGCGAGAACCGGGACGCCGCCCCCTCGCCGCCCCCTTCTTGGTCGCCTCCCCCACCGCCGCCGCCGCCGCCCGGTGTCGCACCCTTGCCACCGCCGCCGCATCCACTGAGGATCAGCAGAACAAGGCTCAGCGCTGCGACCAGGATTCGTCGGGACACGTGCACACTCCTTGTTCTGCGGCGCCAGGCCGGTCCGGGCACGCCTAGCCATGACAGTAGGCGGCGGTCTGTGTGGTGATCGTGAGTGGATGCTGAGAATGGGCTGAGAATCCTGCGCAAAGGGCTCTGGTTCTAGCATCGGCGCGTGCCGTCGCCGAGCAAGAGCCCCAGCGTCGAACTCGAAGTCGGCCATCGCACGGTGAAGATCACCAACCCGGAGCGGGTCTACTTCCCGGCGGGCGGGCGGAAGAAGCTGGACCTTGCGCGCTATTACCTCGGCGTGGGG
>JACCQS010000004.1 GCA_013814015.1 Geodermatophilaceae bacterium
ACGACGCCATAGGGGCGGTAACCCACCGACGGCTTCTGGTTCGGGAACAGCCAAGAACGACCGACCGTACGCCGACCCAGGACGCCGCGTGCGTGCGTCGCCGCCCAGTGCAGGTGCTCGACGACCCCGACCACCTCCAGCCGGGCGTCGACCAGCGGCTTGCCGTTCTCCCGATGGATGAGGCAGGCCAGCTCGTCCATCCGTCGGGTCAGGATCCGGGCCCAGTCCCGGAGTCGGGTCTCGCGACCGTCGAAGCCCAGGTCGTCCCACCACAACGCCGCGGGCCGGGCCGCCGCGACGACGGCCCGCACCTCGGCCTCGGTATGGATCGCGAAGGAGTCGACGACCTCGCCGGTGGCCGGGTCCACGGAGTCGAACCTCGCTTGATCGGTCGGGACGGCCCTCATCGACCAGATGCTACCGGCGGGTAACTGGTCCCTAGCGCGCCGTTATCGCGATAAGGGTAGAAACCCGGCAGGCTCGTCAGAACAATCGGAGCGAGGTGTCCTCGGCACCGCGCAACAACTGATAATCGACCACCTGCCAACCGATTCCACGATCGGTAGCCAGCACTCGAGCCTGTGGCGTGACCTCCTGCGCGACCAGTACCCCGCGTACCGGGGCAAGCAGTGGATCCCGATTGAGCAGCGCCAAGTAACGGGTCAACTGCTCCACCCCGTCGATCTCACCACGACGCTTGACCTCGATCGCCACCGTTGCGCCGGCCGCGTCCCGGCAGAGCAGATCGACCGGCCCGATCGGAGTGGGGTACTCGCGCCGGACCAGCGTCCACCCGACCCCGAAGGTGTGGACGTGTTCGGCCAGCAGCTCCTGCAAGTGCGCCTCGACCCCGTCCTTGACCAGTCCCGGGTCGACCCCCAGCTCGTGGGCGGAGTCGTGCTCGATCGAGTCGATGTGGATCTGCAGTTGCTCGCCCATCTTGTTGGTGACGGTCCACAGGACACCGTTCTCGTCGGTCGACTCGCGCAACGTGCAGGGCGGGCTCATCCAATTCAACGGCTTGTAGGCCCGGTCATCGGCGTGTATCGACACCGAACCGTCGGCTTTGACCAGCAGCAGGCGCAACGCCGACGGTAGATGGGCGGTCAGCCGGCCGACGTAGTCCACCGTGCAGCGAGCAACGACAAGGCGCACGAGCGTCGAGGCTAGGCGATGGCGCCTCGGAGCAGCGACAGCTGCTGTTTGCCTTGCGCACCGCAGCGGACTCGCAGAAGTATCATCGGGTGGTCCGAGTAGGTGCCGACGACAATGCGGGGTCGGCTGCGGCTGGCTCGGAAGACCTGATCAATTCCTCGCCGGACCGGCTCGACACCTTGGTCGAGCTGGTGAACTCGCGTCTTGCGCGGTCGTTCAACCGCGCGGCGATGCTCATCGTGGCAGCCCTCGCCTCGCTGGTCGGATTTGTGGTGGGGCAGCTGACGGCGGCGCCACCCAGCGTTGGACCGGCCGTGATCGGCACCGGGGAGGCGAGTCCGCAACATCGAGAGCGGATCGAATCGCTCGACAACCAGTTCGGTAGAGGTCTGCTGACCCTCTCCGACCTGGCGACCATCGGTGAGCCCGCCGCGAGGGGGACATACACCCTCGGTTCCGCCTCGGTGCTTCCTGATGGGTGCTCGGGTCCAACTCTCGATGACGTGGGGGTCAGGCACCTCCCAGGGCCGGAGGGAGCCACGTCGGTGTCATTCCAGCTGGCCGGTGGCAGCGTGACCGAACGAGTCACCACGCTGTCCGATGACGGGGCGGCGCGTCAGCGCCTGCAGGTGGTCGTCACCCGCGCCCGTGACTGCCCGGTCGGCAAGGCCGCCGATGCGGAGGTGGGACTGATCGGTCCGGGCGTCGGTGACGAGTACGTGCACGCCGTCGTCATCCGGAGCTACCCATCCGGAGGCTCGAGCACTGTGACGGTGTTCCTGGTCCGAGTCGGTGCGGTGCTGCTGGAGTTCTCACTCGCCGAACCGACCGAACCGACCGAACCGACCGAACCGACCGCCGCCGCCGACTCCCGTGCCCGTTGCCTGGCCATCGTGCAGGCCGGCCTGAGGCGATGACACCGCCCAGCGGTGAATGGATACCGTCGCGGCCATGACCTACTTCGCCGCCGAGGACCGTTACGAGTCGATGACCTACCGACGCACCGGGCGCAGCGGCCTCAAGTTGCCATTGCTCTCGCTCGGCCTGTGGCACAACTTCGGGGACGAGCAACCGATGGACGTCCAGCGGGCGGTCATCCTACGGGCCTTCGACCTCGGGATCACCTCCTTCGACCTGGCCAACAACTACGGCCCGCCGTACGGCAGCGCCGAGCGCAATTTCGGGACGGTCCTCGGCCAGGACCTACGTCCCTACCGCGACGAACTCGTCATATCGACCAAGGCCGGCTGGGACATGTGGCCCGGCCCGTACGGCGACCTGGGGTCGCGTAAGTACCTCACTGCCAGCCTCGACCAGAGCCTGCACCGGATGGGGCTGGACTACGTCGACATCTTCTATTCACACCGCTTCGACCCCGAGACACCGCTCGAGGAGACGATGGGTGCCCTGGATGCGGCCGTACGCGCCGGTAAGGCGTTGTACGTCGGCATCTCGTCGTACTCCGCGGACCGGACGTCGCAGGCCGTGGCGATCCTGCGAGATCTCGGTACGCCGCTGCTGATCCATCAGCCCTCGTACTCGATGCTCAACCGCTGGATAGAGGACGACCTGCTCGATGTCCTGGCAGCCGAAGGTGTGGGCTGCATCGCGTTCACCACGCTGGCCCAAGGGCTGCTGACCGGAAAGTACCTGGATGGCTCGAAACCCGTTGGCTCACGGGTCGACTCATTGCTCCCGGAGCACCTCACCGAGGAAAACCTCTCGCGGATCCGGTCTCTGGCCGAGATCGCCGATCGGCGTGGGCAGAGCCTGGCGCAGATGTCCCTGGCCTGGGCACTGCGCGATGAGCGGGTGACCTCGCTCGTCGTCGGGGCGAGCTCAGCGCGCCAGATCGAGGACAGCGTCGGAGCGCTGGCGAAGCTGGACTTCACGCCCGATGAACTCGCCCAGATCGACTCCTTTGCCGTGGACGGTGGCGTCGATCTGTGGCGCGGTCCGGCCAGCGCTTAGCTTCGGCCCCTCGTTCGGCTCAGTCGGGCCAGACCGGGTGGCGCTTCTCGAGGAACGAAGCCATGCCCTCCCGCGCTCCCGGAGTCTGGCTGGCGGCGGCCATGACTTCGACGGCGTAGGTGTAGGCATCGCGCTCCGGTCGATCCAGTTGGGCGTAGAGCGCCTGCTTGCCCAGTCCTTTGGATGCTCGGCTGCCCCGGGTCGCCCGGTCCAGCAGGTCCTGGGTCGCCTTCTCCAGATCGGACTCCGGTACGGCGGCGTTGAACAGACCCCACTGCGCAGCGGTGACCGCGTCGACCACATCGCCGGTCAGTGCTATCTCCATGGCGCGCTTTCGGCCGACGTTGCGGGCGATGGCGACCATCGGGGTGTGGCAGAACCACCCACCCTTGCCTCCGGGAGCAGCAATTCCGGCGGTGTCGGCGGCGATCGCCAGATCGCAGGAGGCGACCAGCTGAGCCCCGGCGGCCGTGGCCAGCGCGTGCACTCGAGCGATGACAACCTGAGGGACGGCTTGAATGGCCTGCATCAGCTCGGTGCACAGCAACAGGAGGCTTCGGACCTCGGTGTGCTCGTGGTCGTACACGTCGGCGAAATCGTGACCGGCGGAGAAGACCGGACCGTTGGCGGCGAGGATGACGCCGGTGGCGTCGCTCGCGCCGATCTCGCGGAAGGCGGCCAGCAGATCGGCCAGGTGGGCGCGGGAGAGCGCGTTGCGTCGGGCGGGGCGGTTCATCGTCACTGTCACCGTGTCGCCGTCGCGCTCGACCAGAATGTTCTCGTACTCAGTCACAACATCACTTCTCTCACTCACGGCTGGTAACGATTGGCTGCCAGCCGAGGAAAAATCGACTCCGCGTCCAGTATCGCGCCTTTTGACCAGCATCATGCAACCGAGGCGGCCGATCAGACGTAGTACCGCTGTGACCCTGCTGGAGGTGAGCTTGGTCGGGGATCCCGTACGCCCCGCGTTCGACGACCCCGGCGCCACTGGCGCCGGGACGTTGGCTGCCCTTCCTGAGGCAGCCGAGGGTCGTGGTCGGGACTTCGGCGCGTTCTACGCCGAGCACGTGGGCAGCCTGACCGCCCAGATCTTCGCCCTGACCGGAAGCTGGCCCGAGGCCCAGGACGCGGTCCAGGAAGGTTTTGCCCGGGCGCTGGCTCGCTGGTCGACGGTTTCCGGGCACGCGGATCCGGTCGCCTGGGTACGTACGGTCTCGCATCGGGTCGCGATCAGTCGATGGCGCCGGGCTCGCACCGCAATGGCTTTCGGTCGTACCCAACGGCTGCAGACCACACCGGGGCCGACGGAGGACCACGTCGCTCTGGTCGCTGGACTCAAGCACCTTCCGCACAGCCAGCGTGAGGCATTGGTGCTGTTCTACCTGGCCGACCTGTCTATCGAGACGATCGCCAGCCAACTCGGGGTCCCGGCTGGAACGGTCAAGGCCCGGCTGTCTCGAGGGCGGACCGCGCTCGCGGCTCAGCTGAGGATCACCACTGACGAGAAGGGAGGCGACGATGCCTGATCAGTTGCGCGACCGCTTCGACGCTCTCCGCAGCGCCGTCGAACGCACCGAGGCCGCCGGCCTGCACGACGTCCGCGTACGGCGTACCCGCAGGGCCCGTACCCGGCTCGTCGCCGGCAGTGCCGCGGCGGTGGCGGCATTCGCTCTCGCCGGCGTCGTCGTCCTACCCCAACTGCAAGCGGACAACAACACTACGAGCGCGGGAGGCGCTCAGGTTTTGAGTGATGCTGATGAAGCACTGGGATCGGGTTCGACGGGGACAGACGACCAAGCCGCCGAGCAAATACCCGATGAGGGGGCAGCAGAGGTGCCTCCGGCGGAGCAGGCGCCTCCTGAGGATGCCGCTGGAGGGCCGTTCACGGTCACGGTGGAGTCGTTGCTCACGTGGGACGACATCGAGGCAGTCGGTGAGACCGGCTCCGGGGCACTGCCCTACGGCGCGTCCTTGGTGTTTCCGCCGTTGTGCGGCTCGGGGAACTCCTATCAGCAGTACTCCGTGCCTGTCGCGGTCTACTCCGCCGCATGGGAGCTCTCCGATGCCCGGTTCGATCAGGCCGCCATCGAATATGAGTCGGACCAGCAGGCAGTCGACGCCATGACCCAGCTGGTCGAGACCAGCCAGTCCTGCCCCTTGGCCAACGAGTTCGCCTCGATCCAGTTCGTCGGTTCCGATGCCGGCGTCGGGTCCGAGATCGCCTTTTTCGATCTATTACTGGAAAGCGGCCAAGATGGCAGCGTCATGACCGCTGCGATCTCCGTGACCCGGATCGCGAACGTGCTGGTCGAGGTCGTCCTCACCCCGGACGGACCCCTCGTCGCCGACGCAGACAGCCGCAGCCGGGCATTGGCGCAGGCATCAGTCGACCGGATCGTGGCAATCGGATGACGGAGGACGGCAGCCGTGACAGCGACGAGGTTGTCACCGACGATGACGTGATCGAGTCCGAAAGTCCCTCGGCCCGGACGACCGAACTGCGCCGCCGGTTCGACCTGCTGGTCCCGGCCACGGTTGGTCGCAAGACGTTGAGCGGGATCGGCGCCGCAGCTCTGGTCCTCGGGCTGGCGGCCGGTTTCCTGGTCGGGAACAACGTCGGGACTGAGCCCACCGCACTGACCGAACCGACCGAATCGGGGCAGGCTCAGGAAGGTCCTCCGCCGGACGGCGGGTACATCCCGATCATCCCGGACCGCGCCGTCGAGGAAGCGGTCGTCGTGGTGGCCTTCGGCGCCGGGTTCCTGAACCCGCTGGACCTCGAAGACATCGGCGAGGCAGTGCTGTCGTCAAGCTACGGATTGGTCGAACCATCCGGGCTGGACGGACTGTGTGGCGTGGTCAGCGGGCCGGAGTCCGCCCCCTTCCCACAGGGTCCCAGCGGGGAGTACACGGTCTTTGGTTCGGTGTCCTTCGTGCTGGCCGGTGCCTCGTTGACCGAACGGATCGGTCCCGACCTGGACGTATTGGCGCCATCCACATTGCGCGGCACCGTCGAGCTGGCCCAGAGTTGCTCGGCCACCGGCGGTGTCACGGTGCGCACCGATGGGATCCAGACCGGCATCGGCGACGAGTACGCCGTATTCAGCGTGGATCGAGTTGACCCAGCTACCGGCGTCGCCCGGACGAGCATTGTGGTTCTCATCCGGGTCGGCGGTCGGCTGATCGAGCTGACGCTCAGCTCGGCAGGAAGCGCCGAGGTACCCGACGGCCTGGCCCGCGCTCTGGCTATCGCCGAAGCTGCTGTGGCGAGAATAGTGGTCGGATGAGACGCTGGCCGGGTGGCTGACGACGCGCCTGTGCGCGGAGGCGGTGATCTGCCTGAGGATGATCTGATCGAGTCGGCAGACAAGCCCCCGACCGCTCTACAGCACCGTCTCAGGCACGCACTGCGCCGCCCTGCCGGGGCCGCTTTACTGCTCGTTCTTGGCCTCGTCGCCGGATCGATCGGGGGATATCTTGTGGGGCAGAACAATTCACAGGTGTTGAGCGGCATCCACGGTTACTCACTCGGTTTCGGGACATTCTCGGGCAGCCCCCTTGCCGACTCGCCCTTCGATCAGACGTACGGCCGCACCCCGCTTCTGATGCTGACTCCCGAGGACCTCGCCGCGTTGGGAGAGAACGTGACTCGGCAGTTCAGCGTCCTGAGTGCGCGTTCGGCGATCCCCGTCCTCTGCGGGACCAGTGTGGGTCAACCGGGCTCGACCTCGGCGGCCGGCGG
>JACCQS010000018.1 GCA_013814015.1 Geodermatophilaceae bacterium
CCGGCGGCGATGATGACCGCGCCGAGCAGCGCCACGAGGCTGCCCGCGAGCAGCCGGGGCGGGAAGCCCTCCTTCAGGAAGACGCCCGCGAGAATGGCCACGATCACCGGTGCGATCTGAACCAGCATCGCCGCTGTACCGGCGTCCAGGGACTGCTCGGCGGCGTTCAGCGCGATGTTGTAGCCCGCGAACCACAGCAGGCCGTACATCAGCACGTACAGCAACGCCCGCCCGCGAGGTAGCACGAGCCCACGCACCAGTACGACGACGCCCAGGACGAGGGAGCCGATCAGCAGCCGGCCCAACGTCAGAGCGCCGGGGCTGAAGTCCGCGCCCACGGCCCGGATGCCGACGAAGGCCGAGGCCCACAGGACCACCGTGATCCCGGCGGCGATCAGTGCCGAGGACGGCGCCGCCCAAAGACGTCGGTTCGACGCTTGGGTGATCGAGGTGCTCATGACACTGACGCTAGGAGGCCAAAGCTTCGCCGTACGCCGAAATATTGCCGTTCTACGCTGATGCCGTGCCAACCGAGTCCGATCTCGCCGTACCGGCGGCCCTGATGGGCGAGCCGGCCCGCGCCACGATGCTGCTGGCCCTGATGGACGGCCGATCCCGGCCGGCTGGAGAGCTCGCCCGGCTCGCCGGGATCCGACCATCCACGGCCAGCGGCCACCTGCAACGGCTCACCGACGGCGGCCTGGTCCAGGTCAACGCGACCGGACGAAACAGGTACTACACGTTGGCCTCGGCCGAGGTCGCCCTGGCCGTGGAGGCATTGCAAGCACTGGCGCCACCACTGCCGGTTCGTTCTTTGCAGGCAGCTCGCACGGGCACGGCGCTTGCTTTCGCCCGTACGTGCTACGACCACCTGGCCGGTGAACTCGCGGTCGCCCTGGCCGGGGTGCTGGTGGACCGGGGCGTGATTGCGCCTCTGAGCACCGGCGAAGTGGGAGAACTCCTGCAGCCCGGACACGACGTGCTCGTCCTGCTGGGCGTTCCTGCGGAGTTCCCATCGACGCGTCGGCCAGCCGTACGCGGATGCCTGGACTGGACGCAGCGCGTCCCGCATCTGGCCGGAGCGCTCGGTGCTCATGTCCTGTCCGGGATCACCGAGCAGGGCTGGATCCGACCGATGCCCTCCAGCCGAGCCGTGCGGCTCACCGAGCAGGGACGGCTGGCGCTCACCGGGGTCGGGCTCTTCTCGAAGGACCAACTGGTCGCCTGACCTCGGTACGGTCGACGTATGACGACTGCGCCGGCCCTCAGCCCAACCAGTATCCGAGCCGTCGAGGTCGTGCTGCCCTGCATCGACCTCGATCCGACGGTGGAGTTCTTCGTCGATCGGCTGGGATTCCGCCTCGACGTGATCATGCCCGCCGACGACCCCGCCGTTGCCCTCCTCTGCGGCCACGGGATGCGGATCAGGTTGGAGCGCGGCGGAACCGGCGATCCCGGCGAGCTACGGCTGGCCTGCGACGAACCCCAGGCCCGGGGTAGGAATCTGCTGACCGCCCCGAACGGCACCCGGATCCACCTCGTGGATGCCAACCCCCCGCTGGTCATCCCCGACTCCACATCGCTGTTCGAACTCACCCGCGACGATGGCGATGTCGGTGGCGTCGGGCGGGCCGGAATGCGCTACCGGGACCTGCTGCCCAAGCGGCAGGGTGGCCGGTTCATCGCCTCGCACATCCTCATCCCCGAGGCCGGACCGGTCCCGGACTACGTGCACCACCACCGGGTGCGCTTTCAGATGATCTATTGCGCGGCCGGCTGGGTGCGGGTGGTCTATGAGGACCAGGGCCCGGCCTTCGTCCTCCACGCAGGTGACTGCGTTCTACAACCACCTGGCATCCGGCACCGGGTGCTGGAGAGCTCAGCCGGCATGGAGGTGGTCGAGATCGGCTGTCCCGCCGAGCACGAGACCACGGCCGAGCACGTCATCACGCTTCCGACCCCGGATCTCCGACCGGATCGGGTCTTCGAAGGTCAGCGGTTCGTACGGCACACCGCTGCCGATGCAGTCTGGGAGCCATGGAGATCGACAGGTTTCCAATGCCGGGACACCGGGATCGGCGCCGCCACTGACGGGCTGGCCGGGGTGCGGGTTGTCCGGTGCGACCGCAACGCCGCACGGGCGAACGGGAAGGCCGGCCCGGAATGCGAGGTTTTGCCGGTCACCGACCTCGTCCACGACGGTGAGCTGCTCTTCTGGTTCATACTCACCGGCACCGCGACCCTGCACACCGAGGGGCGCCCGGACGAACCGCTGGGCAGGGGAGCTGCCGTCGCGGTCCCGGCCGGTGCGGCTCACCGGATGACGGAGACCTCCGCAGATCTGGAGCTGCTCGAAGTCACCCTGCCGGCCGCGCTGCAGATCAAAAGCGCCGCTCCGCCGACCTAGACCGCGCCTGCCCGAGCCAGCCTCCGGCCCTCAGGCGTGCTCAAGAGTCCTTGCCTAGGTGTGCCTCGACGTGCTCGACCTTGCTGGCCAGTTGTCCGACGTACCCCGGCCGGATGTCGGCCTTGAGGACGAGTCCGACGCGGGTGGAGCCGGCCGAGGCGATGGCGACGCAGCGCTTCACCACGGCCATGACTTCGTCCCAATCTCCCTCGATGTTGGTGAACATGGAGTTCGTCTCGTTGGGCAGGCCGCTCTCGCGTACCGCGCGAACGATCTCGGCAACGGCGCCCGAGACCCCGCCGTGCTCGTCGGTGCTACCCGGGCTGATGCTGAAGGCAACGATCATGTGAAAAGCCTCGCAGTGCCTGCGAGACTCCTCTGCATGCGGGTCTACCTGGGCAGCGATCACGCCGGATTCGAACTCAAGACGCACCTCGTCGCGGAGCTGAGCGCCGCGGGTCACGAGACGATCGACGTCGGCCCGCCCAGCTTCGACCCTGAGGATGACTATCCGGCCTACTGCCTGGCAACCGCCGCCATGGTCGTCGGCGATCCCGGCAGTCTCGGTGTGGTCATAGGAGGATCGGGCAACGGCGAGCAGATCGCGGCGAACAAGGTTCCCGGCGTACGTGCGGCGCTGGCCTGGTCAGCGGAGACCGCCGCCCTGGCCCGCGAGCACAACGATGCGAACGTCATCTCGATCGGTTCCCGCATGCACTCGGCCGACGAGGCGACCGCGTTGGTGACGGCCTTCCTTGGTACGGCGTTCTCCGACGAGCAGCGCCACCTACGCCGGATCAGCCAGGTTTCCGACTACGAGCGGACGCACCGGGTCCCACAGCTGCCGCCAACCACCTGATCCCCGCGATCATGGCGCCGTCACCACTTCCTGGGCTCAAAGTGGGTCACAGCTCCATGATCGCGAGAAGTCAGAAACCTTCCGGGCTGTAGGTCGCCACCGGCCAGCCGAAGGCCGTCGTAGCCGCGGCCAGCGCCCCCGGCGTGATCTCCCGGACCCGCCCGGCGGCGGCCAGCGTGCCGAGCGAGGTGTCGCCGAGGTAGACCGCGCCCAGCGTCTCGGCCGACAGGGCCAGATCCGGATCGCCATCGGTGCGGACGCATCTGCCGTACGACGGACCACCGGTCAGTCGCCAACGGCCGGCGTTCCATGGGCAGAAGTGATCCTCGACGTCCAGGATCAGGTCGATCGTCGAGGGGTAGCGCCGGGCGGCCAGAGCCGTTCCCACATCGACGACGCGTACGTACAGGCCGTCGCCTTGTGACATCCCCACGGCACGTGCGTCGGAGAGCATGTGCCGCAACGGATCATCGCGGCCGGCCAGCGGGACCGAGAGGTGTCGGACCAGGTCCATGGACAGGAAGTACTGCCACAGGGCAGCCCGCGCGGCGGTGTGGGCCGCGTGCAACTCGGTCACGAATACCGTTCCGTCCGGCCCGCTGTCAGCCCAGTCCGTCTTGCGCCTGAAGAGTGCGAACCCGGTCACTGTCCCGTCGGCTTCGGTGTGCAACAGATAGCGGCGGGCGGTCCTGCCGTTGCGCTGCTTCTCGGGGTCGGTGAGCAGGCTGTCCCACCAGCGATTGCTACGGGAGAGCAATCCTGGCGTTTCCGGGCGGATGGCGTCATAGAGCGGGATCGCCGCGGACCGGAAGTCCTTCTCCTCCACCGGATGGACCCGACCACTACCGGTGTCCACCTCCGGTCGGAGCTGCATCTGCTGGGTCTCGCCCTTCAGCTGGCCCTGGTAGCTGGCCAGCCCGTACCCGAACCGGCCGTAGATCGTGGCCTCCGAGGCATACAGCGCGGCGATCGGTTCCGTGCCGCGCTCATGTACCTCGCGGAGCTGGCGGCGCATCATCGCCGTCAGCACGCCCTGCCGGCGATGCGTACCGGCGACGGACACCAGTGTGACGGCGGCGAACGGGACCACCGCGCCGGGGATCGTGATGTCCCGGGAGTAGATCCCGGACGTGGCAACGACCCGGTCGCCGTCCCACAGTCCCAAGGTGCGCTCGGGCTCGAAGACCATCCGATCGCCTTCGACATCGACGATGTCCTCGCCGAAGCCCTCGCTCAGACAGGCAAAGGCTGCGTCGAACTCATCGGTGGTGAAGGGGCGGAGTCGGTTCTCGAGGTGGTCAGGCACCCCGTCTGTCTACTACCGATCGCGGCCTTGGTCAGCTGAGTTTCACCCCTGGCAGTGGCCCGTCAGCGGAATACGCGGCCAGTGAAGCCGAGATTGCGGCGGCGGCTGCCTGTACGGGCACGGCCAGGCTCGCCATCGCCCGGCGCGCAAGTCGCAGGCTCGGCGCCGCGACGACAACTCCCGCGACCGCGCGTCCGGTCCGATCTCGGACAGCTGCGCCGATCGCGTTGACTCCCTGCTCGCTCTCCTCGACGTTGCGCGCATACCCACGACGTCGTACCGCTGTGAGCTCGCGGGTCAGTGCGTTCAATTCCGGGCCGGTCGCATCGGGCGTCAGTGCCAGCCGGCGAGGGTAGAGCTCAGCCAGCTGTTCACCGGTGAGTTCGGCGAGCAGCACCTTCCCGCCGGATGTCACGTGGGCCGGGAGGGTCAGGCCGATTCGGGAGGCCACCCGCAATGCGTGAGTTCCCTCGACTCCGTCGATGAACCGCGCACCGGTCCCCTCGAGCACCATGAGGTGCACCGTCTCGCCGGTTGCCCGCGCGAGGTCGTCAAGATGGCGATGCGCGGCCGTGATCAGTTGCGCATCACGGCTCGGCGAGGCCGCAATGGTCGTCATCGCCGGACCTGGCCGGTAGGTGCGCGAACTGTCCTGCACCGCGAACTCATGCATCCGCAGCATCGACAGCAACCGGTGGGCAGTCGACGGGCGAGGCCGAACTCGGCGGCGACATCCTGGACCCGCAGGGATCCCCGTCGCTGGAGCAGGACCAGCAGGCGCAGCACACGGTCGACCGATCCCAGTGGATACCCAGGGAGACCACTCGGGGAGGTCAGGGCGACCATGCAGGCCCGGGGCGTGGCGAAGTACAAGTGGCCGGAGCGGCTCGAGTTGGTAGGGGAGCTGTTGAGTACCAAGGTCGGGAAGATCGACAAGAATGCGTTGCGAGAAGATCTCGCCGTACGACTTGGCCGCTCCCAGGAAGGCACTCGATGACGGTTCCGGAATCCGCCGCGCACGTTCTGGAGTGGATGCGGGAGGGCGAGGCCCGGTTTCTCGATCAGATCAACGGGCTCACCGACGACGAAC
>JACCQS010000034.1 GCA_013814015.1 Geodermatophilaceae bacterium
CGCTCGACCCAGTAGGCGTCGAAGGCGTCGAAGGTCGTGGCCTCGATCTCGAGGATCCACTTACAGGCACTCACGTAGCCGTACTGACCGGGAATGAGCATCCGCGCGGGGAACCCATGATCGACCACGAGCGGTTCGCCGTTCATCCCGATCGCGATCATCGCGTCCTCGGTGTTCGTTGCCGCGTCCATGGCCGTTCCGATCGTCATTCCGTCCACCGAGCGGGAGACGAGCTGGTCGGCGCCACTCTTGATGCCGGCCTCGTCGAGCAGATTCTTCAGCGGTACGCCGATCCAGCGAGCGGTGCTTGCCAGAGTGTCGCCGACCTGATTGGAGACGCAGGACAGGGTGATGTCGCGCTCGATCAGGTCGTCGCGGTTCATCAGGTCCTCGAAGGTGTATTCGACCTCCTGATCGACCATCCCGAAGATCCGCAGCGACCACTCCGAAGGGGAGACCTGCGGGACCGTGATCGCGGTGTCCACACGGTAGAAGTCGTTGTTGTCAGTGAACAGTGGGGTCAGTCCTTCGACCGATGCCGACAGGTCCGCTCCGGCTGGCAGGGCCGGCGCCGGACTGGACGGGTTCGGCAAGGTGATGTCGGCGCGCGCTCCGGAGACTGCGAAGCGGCGCTGCAGCAGGCTCCCCGCCCCTCCGGCCACGACCGCCGCGCCGGCGGCCAGGCCACCGGCGACGAAGAATCCCCGGCGGTTGAGCGAGTTGGTGCTCCGATCTACCCCAGCCAGCCGGTCGCGGAGCTTGGCCACGAGGGTCTCGTCCGCGTGCTGGCGCTTGGCATCGGCCTCAGCATCGGCGGCCCGGTCCCCGGTCGCCCGCCGTGCCCTGTCCGAGGCGATCGGCTTGTCGGCTGTCCCCGGCCCGGCCGATGCCGCTCTCGATGCCGATGCCGATGCCGGTGCCGGTGCGGGCGATGTGCGCTGACCGAGGGCGTTGATCAGATAGACCAGCGCAATGGCTCCAGTGAGCGCGCCCAGGATCGAGGGCACGGTGTCCAGCACCGTTCCGGTCGGGCGGGTGATCGCGGCTGCCGCCCCGAGCAGGCCGAAGAGCAGCACCCCGGCAGCGGCCAGCTTGAGTCGAGTCCAGGCAAGCAGGCCGAGCACCATGGCGAAGACCGCGAGCAGGACGAGGGTCCCCACGACCAGGGCGATCTTGTCGCTTTCACCGAAGGTGGTGATCGCGAAGTCCTTGAGCGGCCGGGGGGTGGCGTCGATGACGGCGCCCCCGATGGCGATCACCGGTGAGCTGTTCGGGCCGACCAATCCGGCGAGCAGCTCACCGATTCCCAGCGCGACAGCGGCCGAGATGAGGCCCGCCAACGCGCACAGCCCTCGCCGTACCCAAGGCTTGGCTTCGGTACCGGCGCTCTGATCCGTCTGGTCCGTCTGGGTGCTCACCTTGAGCATTCGTCCCGGCCGACCTGTCGGTTCACAGCCGGTCTGCCGCGGACGTGCTCGCCCACTAGGTTGCCGCCGTTACCCGGGTGCTCACCCAGCGCAGGAGGCTACGTGGGACCAGCCGGGACCCGATCACCGACACCTTGTACTGGATCCCGGGAATGCTGATCACCGCGCCGCGTCGATGATCACGAAGGCCAGTCGCCGCAACATCCGCGGCGTCGAGCCACAGTCGCTCGGGTACCCCGCCGCGGGAAACGCCGACCCGGTCATGGAAGTCGGTGCGGGTGAACCCAGGGCACAACACGGTGAGCTGAACGCCTTTGTCGGCCAACAGCATGGACAGCGACTCGGTGAACGAGGTCACCCATGCCTTGCTGGCGGCATACGTCGCACCGGTGGCGGTCGGAACCGAACCGGCGACCGACGAAACATTCAGGATGCCCCCGGAGCCGCGTTCGATCATGCCGGGCAGCGCGGCGTGCGTCAGTCGCATCACCGCCCGCACGTTGACTGCCAGCATCCCCTCTTCCTCGGAAATGTCGGAATCCAGGAAATCGGCTTGCAGCCCGAAGCCAGCGTTGTTGATCAGCAGGTCGACCGGTGCGGATCGGTCAGTGACCCGCTGCTCGACCCGGCGCAGGCCGCTGTCCGTGGACAGGTCCGCGGGGATCGTCTCTACGGCGATGCCGTACCGCTGCTGCATTTCCGCGGCCTGCTGGGTGAGCCGGGCCTCGGTACGCGCAACGAGGACGAGATCGCTTCCCTCACGGGCCAGTTGAGCTGCGAAGGCGGCACCGATGCCGGCCGTAGCGCCGGTGACCAACGCGACAGACGAGCGGCCAGGCGAAGCCGGGGACGGGCCTTGGCTGGGGTGGGACGACGAGCGGCCGGGCGAAGCCGGGATGCCACCTTGGCCGGAGTCAAACATCGAGCCGTTCCGATTGCCGCTCACGAGGTGGGCTCCTTACGCAGCCAGTCGACTGTCTGGTTGCGGAAGAGCATCACCAGGATCGCCGTGGTCAGCACGATGAGCAGCAATGTGTAGTTCAGGAAGCCGCCAACTCCGATCGCGTTGAACACGGCCAGGGACAACTGGATTCCGGCGCAGCCGATCCCGAGCAGTCGGCCGGCCCTGCGCCGCCGCGCCAGGAGAAAGCACGACACCGCAGCGGCCAGCCCGAGGACGGCGCTTGCCGTGAAGAGCGCCGTCAGCTGCGTGCTGGCTGCACTCCGGTCGAATGCCACATCGCGGTCTCTGGCAACCTCGGCGAACTCATCGAGGATTCCGGACATTCCGAGAAACCCGAGAACGGCGTTGACCAACAGCAATGCGGCCAGAAAGCCGAGCAGGATGGCAGCGACCTTGGCCGGCGTGGGCATCCGGTCGGTGGGCGCCGGAGTCGGCCCCTTGGCGATGTCAGGCATGACGGCAGTTTGCCAGGGCCGGCGCACGCGGACGTGAGACCTGTCCTCGATGACGCTCCCGCGCCGGTGACGGCGTGATTATTGATTCGCCTACGGTGGCCCGATGTCCTCGCCTACGCCCTCAGAGCCGTCTCCGCCCTCAGGGCCGCCACCGGGGCAGTCGCCGTACGGATACGGCTATCCGCCGCCGCACTTCCCCGGACAGCACCCGGGTTACGGCGACCCGCACGGCCGCCGC
>JACCQS010000047.1 GCA_013814015.1 Geodermatophilaceae bacterium
CGATGACCCCGCGACGGATGAGCTGCTCGTGTACGGCGTCGGCCTCGACATGCTCGGCATAGAAATCCACCGCCGCAGCGGGAGCCTCCAGTCGCCGCAGGGCCTTGACCAGCCGGTCCGAGCCGGGCGAGGAGGTCAGCTCGACGGTGGCGAACTGACCCACCAGCGCCCCGCGCAACCCCCGATGCAGCCCACACATCGACATCAGATTGACCTCGGCCAGCACCTCGGCGGGAGCGGCGTCGAGATAGTGCCCGTACGCGGAGCAGAGACCCAAGGCGTCCATCATGTCGGCAAAGAGTTTGGCGTGCATCCGATTCGGGTTCCCGGCGCCGTACTCGTCGTGCTCGATCGTGACCAGCGCGGCCTTGGCCGGCCCCTCGAGCCGGGCGATCACAAAGGCCTGCGGATCGGCCTCCTTGAGGTGGTAGAGCGAGCGAAGCGCTACGTACTCGCGCATCTGCCACAGCTCGCCGTCACGGCGCAGGTGGTGCGAGACACCGGGGGCGTCGATCGGTTCGATCAGCAGCGTCGCCAATTCGGCGTCGACATCGACGTCATCGGCACCACCTGCGACGTCGGCCCGCAGGGCGTCGAGGAACAGCCGCTCCATGCTCGCGCGGGCGGCGAGCAGCGTCGGATCCCACTCGCGGTCGTCGGGCACCGAGGCGAAACCGCGGTAGTGCAGTTCGTAGCTGCAGTACAGCGCGAGCTGAAGATCCTCGCCGTACGGGTCGCAGTCCTCGGGTACGGACAGTGCGACCGGTCCATGCTGCAGGGCATCGATCAACGCCGCGGACAACGGACCTCGAGGTTGCGGCAGCCCCGGCGGTTCAACGGGTCGCGGCGGATTGCGGCTGAGCACGGTCCTCCTCCGGCGCGATGTCATGGGCGAGGTCGGCGATGCGTACCCGGGACCGATGGCTGGTGTCGCAGAAGGGCTGCCGCCGGCTGCGCTTGCAGACGCACAGCGCCGTGACCGGTCGATCCGACCGTACGCGGCTGCCATCGGGCAGCACGATCTCCACCGGCCCGCAGACCAGGATCGGGCCGTCGTCGGTGAGCACGATCTCCTGAGCGTCCTCGACTTCGCTGGACACTGCGCTCTGGCCGACCTCAGGCATGCCGCGCTCCCACTACCACGAGCTTCTCGATCCGTTGTCCTGGGTAAATCATTCCCCGCGATTCGAGCATTGCCGCGCGGGCCTGCAACACCGGGCCGAACGCAACGTTCGCCCGGGCCAGCACCTGCGCCTGCAGGCCGGCCGCGCTGAGCGCCTCGAGGGTCCGGTCGGTGCCACACAATTCGGAGTGCACCAGCAGCAGATCGCCCTCCAGCGTCAGGACATCGGCCACGTCGGAGCAGATCCGATCCAACAGCGCACGCCCGTCGAGCCCGGCATCCCATGAGCGGGCAATCCGGTGGCGCGGCAGCACCGTGCCCTCCGATGGAATGTACGGAGGATTGGCGACGACAAGATCGAAGCGGCGACCGGCCACCGGGGCGAAGAGATCGCCACGCCGTACCGACACGCGCGTGCCCTGCAGTCGGCTGTTCAGCCAGGTTGCCGCGACCGCTCTCAGGGACAGGTCAACGGCGGTCACGCGGGTGGCGCCGGCCCGGGCGGCGGCGATGGCCAGGGCGCCGCTTCCGGTACCAATGTCCAGGACGCGCTTTCCCACGGCGTACTCACCGCGGCGCATCACCTCGACGAGGAGGTCGGTGTCGTCCTCGGCCCGATATACCCCAGGCGGATACAGAAGCATCACCCCGGACAAGTGCCCGGACTCCCGGTTGTCAAACATGATCGTTCTCACCTGTGGCTTGCCGGCCGCCACCCGATAGAAGCTCCCAGGAATAGTCCTGGAACGCGCGTACGACTTCGGACAAGCCCGAGACGTACGCCGGTAGGCCTTCCTCGGAGTCGGCTGCTACCTCCATGGCGTCAGCTTCATGCCCGGCGGCTCAGCCGAGGGTCCGCGCGAGGAAGGCCAACACGGCGTCGGCCACCGGCGGGTCGTCGAGCAGCCGGGTGGCATGCGCCCGGCCGGGCCGGATCAGCACCTCAGGACTGGCGCCGGCAGCGGTCAAGGCTGCGGCCATCACCTCGGTCTGCTCGACCGGCAGGCTCTCGTTCTCGGACTGCGCGAGCAGGAAAGGCGGATCAGTGGGATCGACCTGGGTGATCGGTGAGGCGGCCGCACCCGTGGGGCAGCCGACGAGTTCCGCGCAGCCGAGGTAGTCCAGCACCCGTTGGATCTGAATGGACTCGGGCTCACCGAGGGTCAGGGCTCGCTCGGTGAAGTCGGCGGCCCCCGACAACGAAACTACCGAGGCGACCCGAGACCCCTGCGCAATTGACCCGTCGCCGGACGTCCCGAGCAACTGTGCGAGGTTAGCCCCGGCCGAACCGCCGATGACACCGATCCGGGCGGGGTCGATGCCGTAGGTCTGGGAGTTCGCCCGGGTCCACTGCACCGCGGCCTGCAGGTCCTCGATAGCGGCCGGAAACCGGTGTTCGGGGGCGAGGCGGTAGTTGAGATTGACAGCCACGTAACCGCTTTCGGCCAGCCAGCGGCAGATCTCCTGCCATTGAGCGGTGCTCTTGTCGCCGGCGGCGAAGGCGCCTCCGTGAACGAGCAGCACGGCGGCCCGCGGGCTGTCCGCCCCAGGCAACTGGCACACGTCGAGCATGACCTGCTGCCCGTCGACCTCCCGATAGACGATGTCGGTCTCGACACTGATCGTGCCCGGCTCCGTCTGGCTGGGCACCGGCGCGCTGGTCGCGGGCGGGGAAGGCCGCGGCGGCGAGGACGATGTGCGCAGCGCAATGGTCGCGTTGCCCTCGACGGCTGGCCAGTCGCTGCACCCCGCGAGCCCGCTCAGCGTGAGTCCGAGGATCACCAGGGTCAGCGCAGTCCTGCGCCTGGTTCGTCGCGACACGTGCACTCCTCCTGCCTCATCACACCTGTACCCCGCGAACGATCCGCTTGCGCCGGTCAGTGTGGCTGGTCGAGCCGGCCGAGCATCTCCCGGATCCAGGGACGGAAACCGACCCGCTCGTAGAGCCGAGCGGCGTCGCTGTTCGCCTCGACGACACCGATGGACCAGTACGAGCATCCACGTCGCTGCAACTCCGTACTGCAGGCCGCGAGCAGGTCGGTACCGATTCCGGCGCCGCGGGCGCGATCGGAGACCACGAGTGAATCCACGTCGCCGCGGATCGGGCCGAGGTCGAAGGTCGGTCCGGACGCGACGAGACGACAATAGAGATAGCCGACCGGCTCGCCGGATCCGCGCAGCCGGGCGAGGAACAACAGCCCACGGGCCTCGTCGAGGCATTCTCGCAACTGGTGGATTGCCAGTCACGAACTGCCGCGGGATTCGGCGAGTCGCCGCATCCAGTACCGGAACCAGTCGGCGCCGTAGGGCACGTACACCCGGACCGGAACATCACGCGCGACGAGATCATCCAGCGTCTCCGGCCGTACGCCGAG
>JACCQS010000055.1 GCA_013814015.1 Geodermatophilaceae bacterium
GCTCGGCCGCCACCCCAAGGCGCTGCCCCACGCCCGAGTCGGCGTCGGACTCACCTTTCTCACTCTTGGCGGCGTGACAGCCGCCACCGGCCACAAGACCGCCTGAAACCGACCGAACATGGACGAAGCCCCGGAGGTGCGTCAGTTCAGGTTCTGGCTGAGCGCGCGGGAGGTCTTCACCCCGGACGAGGTGCGAGTCGGCACCAATCACATAACGCCGTTGTTCGACAGGCGGTATCGGCGAGCTCACCACCGAGCAGGCCAGTGCCAAGGTAGCGCTGCTGCGCGAGGCCGGGCGGGCGGCATTGTGCGTGCAGCGCGAGGACTACCCGTACGCCTACGTGACGGTCGAAGGCCCGGTCAGCATCGGCCTGGTGACCCGTGAGCTGCGGGTCGAGATCGCGGCCCGCTACCTCGGCGCGGAGCAGGGGGCTGCCTATGTCGATGAGAACCCCGACGGCGACGACATAATGATCCGGCTCGAGGCGCGGCGATGGCGGACGGCCAACTTCGCCAAGCTCGGCTGAGGCCAGCGAGCGACTCTCCCGCGGCAACCTGAAATGCTGCGCGTCGCGTCTGGATTGTCACCGCCGCTGGCACGATGGGTTGATGGCCAATGCACTCGCTGTCTCGTCCTCGCCGTACCTGTTGCAGCACGCCGACAATCCGGTGGACTGGGTGGAATGGGGGGAGGATGCCTTCGCCACCGCGCGGCAGCGGGACGTACCGATCCTGCTCTCGATCGGGTACGCAGCCTGTCACTGGTGTCACGTCATGGCCCACGAATCCTTCGAGGACCAAGCCACCGCCGAGGCGATGAATGCGCAGTTCGTCTGCATCAAGGTCGACCGCGAGGAACGCCCCGATGTCGACTCGGTGTACATGGAGGCGACCCAGGCGATGACCGGCCACGGCGGTTGGCCGATGACCGTCTTCTTGACCGCAGATGGCGCACCCTTCTACTGCGGGACCTACTTTCCGCCGCAGCCGTCCCGCGGCATGCCGTCCTTCGGCCAGCTGATGGACGCGATCACCCAAGCATGGACCGACCGTCGTAGTGATCTGTTGGAGTCCAGCCAGCGGATCGTCGAGCAACTAGGCAAACCCCGGTCCTTCGGCGAACCGATTGCAGTGGACGCGACAGTTCTCGACGGTGCCGTCGACGTGCTGTGGCATAGCTTCGACGCCGATCACGGCGGTTTCGATCGTGCTCCGAAGTTCCCGCCGTCGATGGTGCTGGAGTTCTTGCTACGCCACCATGCCCGCACCGAGGACCCGCGGTCCTTGCTCATGGTGGAGACCACCTGCGAGCGGATGGCTCGGGGCGGGATGTACGACCAGCTGGCCGGGGGATTCGCGCGGTACTCAGTCGACGGTCAGTGGGTCGTGCCGCACTTCGAGAAGATGCTCTACGACAACGCGTTGTTGCTCGGGGTCTATCTGCATCTGTGGCGGGAGACCGGTTCGGCGTTGGCTCGTCGGGCCGCCGACGACACAGCGGCGTTCCTGATCCGCGACCTCGGTACGCCGGAGGGCGGTTTCGCCTCGGCCCTGGACGCGGACACCGACGGCGTCGAGGGCATGACCTACGCCTGGACCCCCGAACAACTCGTCGAGGTTCTCGGCGAGAATGACGGTGCTTGGGCTGCAACGCTTCTCCGAGTCACGCCGTCAGGGACCTTCGAACACGGCATGTCGGTGCTGCAACTGCTCATCGATCCAGACGACCCGCAGCGGTGGGCCGACGTCCGTACCAAACTGCTTGCCGTACGGGCGGCCCGTCCTCAACCATCTCGTGACGACAAGGTTGTCACGGCCTGGAACGGCCTGGCGATCACCGCGCTGTCCGAGCACGCCATGCTGACCGGATCGGCCAAGAGCCTGGCCGCCGCTCAGGCGGCGGCGGAATTGGTGACGCGGGTGCATCTGGTCGAGGGCAAGCTACGCCGGGTGTCGCGCGACGGCGTGGTCGGACGGCACGCCGGTGTGCTCGAGGACTACGCCGAACTTGCGCGCGGATTGCTTGCCCTGCATCAGGCAACCGGCGATGGGCTTTGGCTCCGCACTGCCGGAGAACTCCTCGACGGGCTGCAGCGACGCTTCGCTGACGGGGACGGTGGATTCTTCGACACACCGCAGGACGGTGAAGCACTCATCCGACGGCCCCAGGATCCGACCGACGGCCCGACCCCCTCCGGTATCGCGGCGGCCTGCGACGCACTGGTCAGCTACTCGGCGCTGTCTGGCCGTACCGAACCTCGAGGTGTCGCTGACGCTGCGCTGGCCACGATCGGAGCGATCATCGCCCGGGCACCACGCGCCGCCGGGTCTGCGGCCGGTACGGCCGAGGCGATGCTGGCCGGCCCGCTGGAGATCGCGGTGGCGGGTCCGGCCGGGGCTGAGCGCGACAGGTTGGCCGCTGTCGCCCGGGCCGGCACCAGCCCGGGCGCTGTGTCGGTCGTCGGGGCGCCGGACAGCGAAGGCATACCCCTGCTCGCAGGTCGAACCATGCCGTCCGCACCGCTGGCTGTCTTTGTCTGCCGGGGCTTCGTCTGTCAAGCCCCCACCTCGGATCCGTTGGGGGTGGGCGAAGCCGTACGGGCGCGAAACGGCATCTGAGGTCGCGAGAATGCGCTATCGTGTAATCGAGTAATCCTGTAATCGAGGGAGTGATAGCGATGGCGATGAAGAACACAGCTCACGACGAGGTCCAGGCATGGTTCGCCGGTCGACTGCCCGACCAATGGTTCACCGGACCCGCCGAGGTGTCGGTCGACCGAGAGGAGATCCTCGTCGTCGGCCCGCTCGCCGAGCCGGACGTGGCGCCGGATGCCGAGCACGACGCCCGCGCGTCGGCGGCGGCCGGCCGGATCAGCAGGTGGCGAGAGGAGACTCGCGAGGAACGGATCGGGATCGCGCAGTCGGCCGAACACCGCTTCGGCCGAAAGGTGGCCTGGG
>JACCQS010000091.1 GCA_013814015.1 Geodermatophilaceae bacterium
CGCCGATGACGATCACCGAATTCTGCAGCGGCGAGCAAGCCCGGCAGCGGTACTGGGCCCGCAGCCACGTCGGGTACTCGCGGATGACCCGGGCGATCCCGAACGACGGCCACGCAGCGATGGCCGAACTCGAGCGGCTGGGCATCGTCCGCGGCCTGATCACCCAGAACGTCGACGACCTGCATCGGGTGGCCGGGAGCCAGAACGTGATCGACCTGCACGGCCGAATCGCGGACGTCATCTGCTTGGACTGCGCAGCCCGTACCCCGCGGCAGGACCTACAGGACCGGCTCGCCGAACTCAATCCTGGCTTTGTGGAACGAGTCGGCGCGGCGATCGAGACCGCGCCAGACGGGGACGCGGTGTTGGCCGACGTGGCCGGGTTCCGGATCGCCGGCTGTACGGCATGCGGCGGGCGACTCAAGCCCGATGTGGTCTTCTTCGGCGAGAACGTACCTCGCGGCCGGGTCGAGGCCGCCTTCGATCTGGTCGACGGTGCGGATCTGTTGCTGGTCGCCGGCTCTTCGCTGACCGTGATGTCCGGGCTGCGGTTCGTACGACGCGCGCGACTGCGGCGGGACATCCCGGTGGTGATCATCAACCGTGGGCCGACCCGCGGAGACGAGTTCGCCACGCTGGGAATCGACGGTGGCTGCTCGGAAGTACTCCGCGCGTTGGCGGACACGGCCGTTCACCGCACTCCCAATCCGGGACGTTATGCGCATGACGTCCCGGAAAGCGGGGATGGCGGCGCACGTTATGCGCATAACGTCCGGTAGTTCCAGGCCGTTGCTCGGCCCCGGAGCTCACTCGAACAGGGCGCGACCCCAGTAGTCGTCGGGGCCGTCGACGCCGGGCGGGCAGGCGAAGATCGCGCTCGAGGTGTGCCGGATGTACTCGTTCATCAGATCCGTACGAAGATTTCGCTGCACCCGGATGAACCCGGTCCGCGGATCCCGCTGGTAGGCGAGAAAGAACAGCCCAGCGTCCAGTCGGCCCAACTCGGTGGTCCCGTCGACGAAGCTGTACCCCCGCCGGAGCAGGGCCGCGCCGTCGTTGGAGTTCGGGTTCGCCAGCCGGATATGCGAGTTCTCCGGAATCGAGGTCGCGGTCAGGTCGACCGGGTCGAACTCCTTGCCGGTGCCCAGCGGGGCGCCTTCGCGCTTGTTTCGACCGATGATCTGCTCCTGCTCGACCAGCGAGGTGCGGTCCCAGGTCTCGATCGTCATCGCGATCCGGCGGCTCACGACGTACGAGCCGCCGGTCAGCCACTCGGGGCCGTCGCCGGACTGAACCCAGACGTTGTCCTCGAGGGCCGCACCGGCCTGCGCCTTGAGGTTGTTCGTGCCGTCCTTGAACCCGAACAGGTTGCGCGGCGTCTGCTGCTCGACCGACGTGGACGACGTACGACCGAATCCGAGCTGGGACCACCGAACCGAGACGACGCCAAAGCCGATTCGGGCCAGATTGCGCACCGCGTGTACGGCGACCTGCGGGTCGTGAGCGCAGGCTTGGATGCAGAGATCACCAGCGCTGATCTCCGGCCGCAGGGTGTCGCCGGGAAAGGGCGGCAGATCCTCGAGGGCTTCGGGTTTCTGCAGAGCCAGGCCGAAGCGGTCGGTGCCATCCGGGCCGACGAACATGCCCGGACCGAAGCCCACGGTGATCGTCAGTCCGCTGGCCGGGAGGTCAAGTGCCTCGCCGGTGTCCTCCGGTGGCGATTCGGGTACGTCGGGAATGGCGCCGCCCTCGCCGGCCGCCTGACCCCGAGTCATCCGGCGGGCCGCCGCGGTCCACTCCTGGAGCATCGCCTCGAGTTCCGCGCGGTCGTCGGTGACGATGTCGAAGGCGGCGAAGTGCAGCCGGTCCTGAGCCGGGGTGACTATCCCGGCTTGGTGTGCGCCTTCGAACTCGGTCGCCGCGGCGAGTCCGCCGTACTCAGGGTCCGTACGGTCCCCCGACCCAGCCCGACCACCGGCTTCGGCATCGCCGAGCAGGAAGCCGGCTCCGCCGCCGGCCAGCACGCCCGCCGTTCCGGTCCCGGCCAATCCGAGCAACCGCCGCCGAGTCAGCCCAGGACCGGACTCCGAGCCCGGTGCAGTCCGCGTTTCCTCGCTCATCACCAACACCCACTCAGGACAGCGCCACTTCGGGACGTTATGCGCATAACGTCCCGGAAACCGTGGCCCAGACCGCACGTTATGCGCATAACGTGCAAGAGGTTCCGTCAGCCGGCGATCACTCCGGCGACCTGGCTGACCTGTTCGGCCAATGCGTTGATCGCGTCAGAGAGCACCCGCAGCTGATCCTGGGTGAGTTCATCGTGCAGCTGCCAGCCGTCACCGGATCGGTGCACTTCGAGCGCGGCCGTGGCAGCGGCGAACTCGGTGTCCAACGCCGCAACCAACTCCGGGTCACGTTCCTCCAGCGCCGGACGCAGCGCCTGTACGGCAGCCTCGCTGCCTTCCAGGTTGGCCGCGAAGTCCCACAGGTCGGTGTGTGAATAGCGGTCCTCTTCGCCGGTGATCTTGCCGGTGGCGATCTCGTCGAGCAGTTCCTTGGCTCCGTTGGCCAGCTGGATCGGCGACAGCTCGGTGGTGTTGGCCAGTTCCACGACTTCGGCCACGTCGACCTGCAACTTCTCCGCGATCGGCCCGGACTGCGACACGTCACCCAGCACCCACAGGTCGTACTCCAGCCGGTGCCATCCGGTGAAGTCCTCGCCCTCGGCCTGGTCGCCCTCGCGGCCGTCGATGGCCGGATCGAGGTCGCCGAAGATCTCCGCGACCGGTTCGATCCGCTCCCAGTACGTACGCGCGATCGGGAACAGCTCCTTGGCGCCCGGGATATCGCCGGCCAGAACAGCGGCGACGAACTCGTCGTTCTTCTCGGTCAGCGCGGCGGTCTGGCTCTGTACGTACCGGGAGTAGTCCTGCGTGGCCTGGGCGAGCAACTCGTCCTTGGTGAGCCGTTCCGCCTCGCCGGTGACGGCCAGGTCGTTGCGGATGCCATCGCCGATCATTCCTGGCTTGCAGGCGGTCTCGTAGTCGCCCGCGGCCAGCTCGACGATCAGCACACGGGTCAGTCCG
>JACCQS010000200.1 GCA_013814015.1 Geodermatophilaceae bacterium
GTGCATTCGTGCCGGCATGGGATTCGCCCCAGTTGGCGCCTTCGACGAACTGGATCCCGGCGGCCTGTGAGCGCAGCCGAGAATCGCCTTCCACCCAGAGCAGGCATCCGGCCGCGTCGGTGACCGCAACGATCATCTTGTCCGACTCGGCGTCCTCGACGAGCAGTTTTCGGATCAGCGGCATCACCGCCGCCAGCGGATGGGCCTCTCGGTAGGCGCGCAGTGCGTCGTCGACGAGGTCAACGCTCGGGCCGCCGCCGTCGGGATCCACGCCGCTACCGATACTGCGTCGCCAGGAGTCCCAAACGATCGGGCGGACCTCGCCTCGGCGACCCGACCGATCCCCGACCGTCGTGATCAGGGCCTGGTGGGCGGCGCGAATGTTGCGGGTCAGGGTGTGGCTCGGGCCCCCGTTGGGCAGCGCCAGCCAGGGGTTGACGGCGGTCATGCCGCCCGTCCCCCGAAGCAGGTGCACAGCGAGTCCATGGCCAGTCCATCGTGACTCTTTACCCGTCGATTAGCCAGGGATAGCAAACGACAGGCTCCGGACGCGCTGCACACCCCGAATCAGGGTGGCCCTGAGTCGAAAGATTCGACTGAGGGCGGCCCTGAGTTGGTTCCGGAGGGTCGGCAGGATAGGGCGCGATGCCCGTGCGTTATCGATTGCCGCGACGCCTGGCACAGCTGTACCTGGGGCTGATTCTGTACGGCCTGAGCATGGCGCTGATCATCGCGTCGGCCCTTGGCAATATGCCCTGGGACGTTCTGCACCAAGGTGCCGCGAAACAGACCGGGCTCTCGATCGGGACAGTGGCAGCGATCGTCGGCGCGGTGGTTCTGCTGTTCTGGATCCCGCTTCGGGAGCGCCCCGGCATCGGGACCATCAGCAATGTCATCGTGATCTCGATTGCCGTGGACGTGTTCCTCAACGTGCTGCCCGTACCGGCTGCGCTGGTCGCCCGGATCGGATATGCCGCCGTCGGCACCCTGCTCAACGGGGTGGCCACCGCCGCGTACATCGGGGCTGCACTCGGGCCCGGACCGCGGGACGGGCTGATGACCGGGATCGTCCGGCGTACCGGCGGATCGGTACGGCTGATCCGTACCGGTATCGAGATCGCCGTGGTGGGCATCGGCTGGCTGCTCGGCGGGACCTTGGGCTTCTCGACGGCGGCCTACGCGCTGTTCATCGGTCCGCTGGTCCAGATCTTCCTGCCTCGGCTGACCGTTGCCCCGCCCAGGCAGTAGATCAGCCAGGCATCAGGCCCGACTCGTAGGCGATCACGATGGCTTGTGCACGATCCCGTGCGCCCAACTTGGTCAGGATCCGCTTCACGTGCGTCTTGACCGTGTTACCAGCGATTCCCAGCTGTTGGGCCAACTCCTGATTGGACAGCCCGCGGGCGATGCAGACCAGGACCTCGCTCTCCCGGTCGGTCAGCACCGAGAGACGTTCCGGAGCGACCGACGGCGGCCGCTTGCTGAATTCGTCGATCAGTCGACGGGTCACCGAGGGGGACAGCAGTGCCTCCCCATCGGCCACTATCCGGATGGCGTCCACGAGCCGCTCCGGCTCGGTCCGCTTGAGCAGGAACCCACTCGCCCCGGCCCGCAGGGCCTGGAACACGTACTCGTCCAATTCGAACGTGGTCAGGATGATGATGCGCGGCGGGTCCGGTTCAGCGGTGATCTGCCTGGTCGCGTCGATCCCGTCCAGATTCGGCATCCGGATGTCGATCAGCATGAGATCTGGTCGTACGTCACGAGCTATCCGTACCGCTTGCAGCCCATCACTTCCGGTGGCGACGACCTCGATGTCGCCAGCTTGATCAAGGATCATTCGCAGGCCCTCGCGAATGAGTGCGTCATCGTCGATCAGTGCGACCGTGATCATGAGCGCTGGCGGGAAATCGGGGCCGGGTCCAAGATGCTCATGATCATGCCGGGTCGTCGATCATGCCGAGGCCGTCGAAGCCGCCGAGACCGGAAGTCGAGCCGACACCTCGAAGCCGGCATCGCCGGCCGGCCCGTACCGCGCCGATCCGCCGTGCAGGGCCGCGCGGGCGGCGATGCTGCCCAACCCCCGTCCGGGTACGGGTTTACCGCCGGTGCCGTTGTCGCGTACCGAGATGGCGATCTCGCCGCCCGACTTCTGGTCGCCGCCGGGCCCTCCGGTCACCTCGACCCGAACCGTGGTGGCATCGGCGTGCTTCATGACGTTGGTCAATGCCTCCTGGACGATCCGGTAGGTGGTCAGACCCACGCTCGGTGCGGCTTGCTTCGCCTCGTCGGCGATGGACAGCTGGACGTCGAGGCCGGTGGATCGGACCGCGCTACAGAGTTGTGACAGCTCGGCCAGCCCTGGGAGCGGATCGCGTACGGCCTTGCCGTGCAACAGATCCAGCATCCGATCCAGATCGGCCAGTGCACCGCGTCCGGTGGCGGCGATGGTCGTGAAGATCTCCCGGGCCTTGGGATCGGCAGAGCTGATCCCTTGACCGGCCCCGGCGTGGACCACCATGACGTTCACCGCGTGACCGACGACGTCGTGCAGTTCCTGGGCGATCCGGC
>JACCQS010000205.1 GCA_013814015.1 Geodermatophilaceae bacterium
GCCAGCACACTCTCGTATGCATCCGCCGGCGGCGGCCCGGCGAGTTCGGCGTCCTCCCGAAATGCCTGCCGTACGTAGTCAACGTCCATCACGATCCCTTCCGTAGTGCCTCGCTGTGCGGGCGCTCGTCGGCGAAATAGGTACGCAGCCTGGCCAGTCCACGTGAGGTCTGACTCTTGACCGTGCCAACCGAACAGCCGAGCAGCCTGGCCGTCTCCGCTTCGCCCAAGTCCTCGTAGAAGCGCAGGACCAGGACGGCTCTCATCCGCTCCGGCAGCTGGGCCAAGGCCGGCAGTGTCCGGCCTTCCATGGCCTGGAAGTCGTCCACCTGCGCATCGGACTCCGGCACGACGTCGACGAAGTTCTCGATGACCCGTCGGCGGCGAAACCAGCTGGTCTGCGTGTTCACCATCACCCGGCGTACGTACGCGTAGCGGGCCTCGCGGTTCTCGATCTGAGTCCAGCGCCGCGAGGTCTTCATCAGCGCTGTTTGGACCAGATCCTCGGCATGGCCCCGGTCACCGGTGAGCATGAACGCGGTACGGAACAGCGCCGGCGTCGAAATGACGACGAAGTCTCGGAACTCGTCGTCGTGCTGGATGCCGCTCATCGGCCGAACATCAACCTGAGACCTTCACAGCTGGACAGACGCCGGAACGGCTCGAAAGGTTGAGACCGTCCAAGCCGGATGCTAACCGCGGCGGGTCATGGCGATCCACCGGACCTCGACAAGGAAGCCAGCCGACGATCCACAAGCCGCAGTGCTCTTCTTGTTACTGCAGCTCGACGCGAACTCGCCAGTCGAGATTCCGAGCAGGTCGCCGCAGTCATCGCACGATCAGAACGTCGATTTGCGAGCGCAGGGGCCCTCGAGGCGGCCGATCTTGCCCGGCACGACCGCGACGCGCGCCGTTGACTCGCCTGCTCATCGACACCTCGGTGCTGCTCAAGTGGTTCCACAGCGAGGGCGAGAGCGAACTCGACCAGGCTCGGAAGTTGCGTTCGGCACATGTCGCTGGCGAACTCCACGCCCACATGCTCGACCTCGCGCCCTATGAGGTCGGCAACGTGCTCAGCCGGGCGCTGCGCTGGACCGCCGGCGACGTCGCCGATCAACTGGACGATCTTTCCGCGATCCTGGGACCTCCGCTGCTTATGACACCGGCCTGGCTGCGACGCGCTGCGGCGCTTGCGCACCTCCACAGCCTGCCGTTCTACGACGCCAGCTGGGCTGCGACGGCAGCTGAGTTGGGTATACCGCTGATCAGCGCCGACCGCCGGCTGCTCGACGCCGGGCTTGCGGAATCGCCCACTGAGGTCGCCACTCGCCTCAGGCTGTGAGTGAGCTGAGCTACCCCGCAGGAGGAGGCATCGGGCCACTGGTTGCTCTTCGACCTGTACGTGGGCGCCGCTCTCGCTGCTGCCAGGTAATCAACGCAACTGGCTCATTCTGCTGCTTCAGCTTCGCGAGCTGCCGCGAACGGGAGGCGGTCGAAAATGATCCTCATGTGGCTGATCTTCCCGTCAACCACAGTGAGGCATTCCGCGCCCGGGGCGTCTCGTACCGGAACCGTGTCTGCGTCGTACATCAGCATCGCGATGCGCTCGTCACCGAAGCCGCCGATCAGGGTAGTGCCGTTGACGATCTGCGCGAACGGGCCCATGAACTCACGAAACGCCTGCGCGCCGACCAGCTGACCCGCCGGTGCCTGGCACACGATGTCCTCGGCGACATAGGTCATGGCAAGTTCGAAGTCGTGACTGCTCCAGGCGCGGTAATAGGCCAACGCAGTAGCCAGCGCTGTACTGCCGTTCTCGGTCATGCTCAGTGCCTCCTCATCGTGATGGATCCCTCCTGTTCAGACACCGTCCGAGGCCCGATCGGAACGGTCTCGACTCAGATCAGCTGCGACCCGCCTCCTCGCCGTTGCGGCGACGGCAGAATGTCTCCATGAGCCTGTCCACGCTCGACGCCGCGATTGCCGGCGACGACCGGGCCTTTCGCGAGGTCGTCTCGCCGCATCTTCGCGAGCTGCACCTGCACTGCTACCGCATGCTCGGCTCGATTCCCGACGCCGAGGACACGCTGCAAGAGGTCCTGATCGCGGCGTGGCGGGGCATGGCTGGCTTCGCCGGCCACTCGTCGGTCAGGACCTGGCTGTATCGCATCGCCACCAACCGCTGCCTCAACGCAATCCGGGATGGCAAGCGCCGACCGCGGGCCGAGCCGATCCCGCCCTTCGACCCACCAGAACCCTCCCGGCGAAGCGAAACCGGCTGGCTGGGCCCGTACCCAGACAGCTGGCTCGACGAGCTGGAAGCCGAGACCGGTCCTGCAGCCCGCTATCAGCGACGGGAAGCGATCGAGCTGGCCTTCATCGCGGCCCTTCAGCAGCTCCCACCACGACAGACCGCATCCCTGCTCCTCTGCGACGTGCTCGGATACTCCACCGCCGAGGCCGCCGCCATGCTGGGCGCCAGCGCTACCGCGACCAAGGGCGCCCTGCAACGCGCGCGCGCAACCTTGGACCGGCTTCGCCCAACACGAGGTGGTCAGCCCACCGCAAGCGTCGGCTCGCCTGCCGAACGGGCGCTGACCCGGCGCTTCGCCGAGGCTCTCACCACC
Organism: Geodermatophilaceae bacterium; assembly: GCA_013814015.1. Classification (GTDB taxonomy): domain Bacteria; phylum Actinomycetota; class Actinomycetes; order Mycobacteriales; family Geodermatophilaceae; genus JACCQS01. The sequence continues at coordinate 2,627 of JACCQS010000205.1, forward strand.
GACGACATCGAGGGTGTCCTCGCGTTGCTGACCGACGACGCATGGTTGGCCATGCCACCGGCGCCGCACGAATACCACGGTGCCGTGGCGATAGCGGCCTTCCTTCGCGCCAGCACGTCGTGGAAAGGCTCCCGCACGATCCGCCTGCTCGCGACACGGGCCAACAACCAGCCTGCCTTCGTCTCCTACCTCACCGCGCCGAACTCTCCAGCGGCGCACCCAACCGGACTCATCGTCCTGACGATCTTCGAGGACCGGATCAGCGGCATGACCCGTTTCCTTGACGATCAGTTGCCCAGCATCTTCGGGCTGCCCGGCACACTCGGATGACCCGCTGTTCTTCGGTCGACATCTCACGTCTCCCCCGTCTCGGGCGTCTGCCTGATGGGCGCTCACATAGGAGCCGTCACGTACGCAAGCTCCTGCAGGGAAGGATGTTTCATGTCGATTGCAGAGAACAAGGCCATCGTCGGACGCTGGTTCACGGAGTTCTGGGGCGCGGATTTCAACCCCGCCGTCGTCGACGAACTGGCGGCGCCGGATATCCGCTTCGAATACTCGCTGCACGCACCGTGCCGCGGCCGCGACGAGGTCCGGGCGTTCGCCACCAAGTTCAGGGCGGCATCTCCCGACCTTGCCTTCGAGGGCACTGCTGACCTGATCGCCGAGGGCGACTACGTCGTCGGCCAGTGGATCGGTGGCGGCACCCAGACCGGCGAGGCGTTCGATGACATGCCGATCGGCTCGCTGCCGGCCGGCACCGGCAAGACGATGCGCTTCACCGGCAGCACGGTCCTAAAGGTTGAGAACGGCCTGATCACCGAGGAGGTGGGTCTCGACGATGGGGTCACGGTGCTGCGGCAGCTGGACCTGATCACCGAGGCGTGACCGA
>JACCQS010000206.1 GCA_013814015.1 Geodermatophilaceae bacterium
AGGATCGGCCGACGCATGACGGTGTGCGACAGGGAGTACCAGAATCCGCTCTCTGCACGATTCTCGTTGCCCGTCTCACGCTTACGGCGTACCGCGAACTTGTTGACCCTCGGACCGAGCACGGAGACACGCCCGCCGACGCCGCCACCCGCGGGTCCGACCGAAACTCCGGCGGATCGGAATGCCCGTACCGCTGCTGCGCTTCTAGATTCCTAGATGCCCGCGCAACGATCGGAAGGAAGCCATGCTCTACGGCGATGCACACGTGAAGAGGTACCGCGAGACAGATGGCGAAGAAGGCCACGACTGGAATGGCACCCAGGCCCTGATCCTGACCACCACCGGTCGCAAATCCGGTCAGTCACGAGACAACGCGCTCATCTACGGCCTGACCGGTGACAACCCGATCGTCGTGGCCTCGAAAGGCGGGGACCCCGCGCACCCGGACTGGTACGTCAACCTCGTCGAGCAGCCCGAGGTCGAGGTTCAGATCCGAGGGGATCGTTTTCCGGCCCGCGCGCGGACAGCGACCGGCGAGGAGCGCACTGAGCTATGGGCGGAGATGCTCAAGCATTGGGCGCCCTACGACGAGTACCAGACCAAGACCGACCGCCAGATCCCGGTGGTCGTCCTCGACCGCATCGCGGCCTGACCCACCGCAAACTTCCGTACCGGGCTAGCGGTACGGCGTGAAGTCCGGGGGGCGTTTTTCGGCGAAGGCCGCCGCCCCCTCCTTGCTCTCCGCGGTCTCGGTGAACAGGTCCAGCCCGTCGAAGGCCAGGGCACCGATCCCGCTCAGGTGATCGGTGTCGGCGTTGAACGAGTGCTTGAGGAACTTCAAGGCGGTCGGGGAGTACGACGCGATCTTCGTTGCGTACTCACCGGCCTTGGTCATGAGCTGATCGGCCGGTACCACTTCGTTGACCAGCCCCCAGCGTTCGGCGGTAGCGGCGTCGTACAGGTCGAGCAGGAACCAGATCTGGCGGGCTCGCTTCTCGCCGACAACCCGTGCCAGATAAGCGGATCCGAACCCGGCATCGAAGGATCCGACCTTCGGCCCGGTCTGGCCGAAGCGGGCGTGCTCGGCGGCGATCGACAGGTCGCACAACACGTGCAGGACGTGCCCACCGCCGACGGCTGCCCCGTTGACCGCAGCGATCACCGGCTTCGGAATTTCCCGGATGATCCGGTGCAGGCGCTCGACCTCGAAGCTGCCCCACTCGGTCTCGCCGTACCCTCCGGTCTGGGCCCGCAGTTTCACGTCTCCGCCAGTGCAGAACGCGCGGTCGCCGGCACCGGTCAGCACGACTGCGGCTACCCGCTTGTCGACCCAGGCGTGCTTGAACGCGCTGATCAGTTCATCGACGGTACGGCCGGTGAAGCTGTTCATCCGCTGCGGCCGGTCGATCGTGAGTACGGCGTACCCGGCATCCTCGATCTCGTAGCGGATGTCGGTGAACTCCTCGGGCCTGATCACGAGCCGACCCTATTCCGTGAGTTCCGAACGACCGTCAGTCCCGGGCACGACCACCCGCCCGGCACCCAGCCGAGGCGACGCCAATTTCGGGACGTTATGCACATAACCTACGGTCAGAGGCCCGAATTTCGGGACGTTATGCGCATAACGTGCGGTCAGGGGCGGCTACGGTCGGGCCATGTCCGAAGAGTCCCGAGTCGCGCTGGTCACGGGTGCGGGCCGCGGCATCGGCGCTGCCGTTGCGCTGCGGCTGTCGGCCTCGGGGTACCGAGTCGCCCTGACCGCCCGCAGCGCCGACGAACTGGACCAGGTCGCTGCCTCCGCGCCGGGCCAGGCGTTCTGCATTCCGGCCGACCTGACCGAACCCGAGGCCGCTGACCGGGTCTTCGCTGCAGTCGAGGGTGCATTCGGCCCGGTCGACGTGCTGGTCGCCAACGCGGGGGCGGCGATGTCCGCGCCGGTGCACAAGACCTCCGACCGGGACTGGGCCCGGATGCTCGACCTGAACCTCACCGCGCCGTTCCGCTGCATCCGGCGCGCCGTGCCGAGCATGAAGGAGCGCGGGTACGGCCGGATCGTGGTCATCGCCTCGGTGGCGGCAAAACGAGGAGAGCCCTACATCTCGGCCTACGTGGCGAGCAAGCACGGCGTACTGGGCCTGGTCCGTGCGGCTGCCGCCGAGCTGGCGAAAACCGGGATCACCGTGAACGCCATCTGTCCCGCCTACGTCGACACGCCGATGACTGACGCGTCCATCGCGAACGTCGTTTCGCGTACCGGCCGAGACGAGGCGTCCGTACGGGAGTATTTCGCCGGCCAGCAACCGACCGGCCGACTGATCACCGTCGACGAGGTGGCCACCGCCGTGCAGTTCTGCCTGGACAGCCCATCGGTCACCGGACAGGGCATCGACGTCGACGGCGGAGCGGTCCAGTCATGACCGCCCACCGCTCCCATCCGCACGCGACTCAGGGCCTCCCCGAATCGAATCATTCGACTCAGGGACGCCCTGAGTCGTCAGGGATGGGCCAAACTTCCCCGGATCGCGGCTGGGAGCAGCCGTGAGTGACGACGTATGGGCCGAAGCCGTCACGCGCGTGACCTCCGTACGCGCAACCAGGGTGCAGCGCGTCAATCCACCGGAGTTGGCGCGTCCGTCCGGGTTCGCGCACGCGGTCGTCGCCCCGCCGGGGACGCGGCTGGTCTTCCTCGCCGGGCAGACCGCGATGGATCTCGACGGTCAGATCATCGGTGCGGGCGACGTCGTGGCCCAGTTCGAGCGAGCGCTGAGCAACCTGCTGACTGCACTGCGCGCGGCGGGTGGCAAGCCTGAGCACCTGACCAGCCTGACGATCTACGCCGTCGACCTCGCCGACTATCGGATGCGCGCGAAAGAGATCGGCGCGGTGTGGCGCCGCCTGATCGGGACCGAATACCCGGCGATGGCCGGAATCGGGATCGCCCGGCTATGGGACGACGCGGCCCTGGTCGAGGTCCAGGGCATCGCCGCCGTACCCCCCGCCTAGCCTGCAGCGCACCCAGCCCGCCGCTGCCCACCCAGCCCCGACAACTAGGCCTGCCGATGGCCACCGAACAGTGCCGACAGCTCGTCGACGACCTGAACCGGCTCACCCTTTCCAGCGATCAGTCCGCGTACCGACGCCGTCGTCTTCGGGGGTGCCGGCTCGTTGCCGTTGCGGTATGGCGGGAAGTACGGCTCCACCAGCGCCCAACCGAGCAGCGGCACCAGGCGCTCGCCAGCCGAACGCAACTCCACCGCGAACCACCCCTCAGCGGCCACGATCTGGCGGATCGGTCCGGGCGGGGTGGGCACTGTTCGGGCAGGCGCGAAGCCGTAGTCGTACCCGTCGATCATCGCGCCATGACCGGTCACGCCGCCGCGAACGCCGAGCCCGCCCTCATACCGCACCTGCACGATCGAGTCGGCCGGCGGGCGTAGTCCGTGCGCGCCGTCACCGAACCGGACCTGGCCGGTCTCCGGATCGAGCGCGAACACCCTGTCCTTTGGGTCGGCTTCGGCGAGGTCGGGCACAGACACCGCCTGCCAGGCCTCGCTGCGGCCGTCGAACCCGACCGTCACGCTGATCCCGGCCAGGTTCACGCGCCGCCCCCGCTGGTCGAGGTGTTCCTCCCTGGGCGGCATGTGCGGTCTCCTTCCATCCGGTCTCGAGCACCGAGCCCGACACTCCCGCGCAGCTTGGCACCGATCTCGCCCGGCTAGGTGCGCTGGCGTCGTGCAGTCGTTCTCAGCAGCCGGCCCAACGGCGATACTGAGACTGAATCGGATGCCGCACGAGCAAAGGAGCTCGCAGTGCACAAGCTGGCAGACGGCGATGGGATGTCACGACACTCGGGCGGCACCGCAACACCGGGCGACCCGGCAACTTGGGATGACACGGCAACATGGGATGACACGATGCAACTGATGCCCTCGGCGCATCTCGACTCGTTCGCCCGGGACAACCTGCCGTCGGCGGATCAGTGGCCGGAGCTGCTCTACGACCTCCCCGAACTGGCCTACCCGGCGCAGCTGAACGCGGCAACCGCCCTGCTCGACCGTGCCCTGGCTGCCAGCGGCGCGGACCGGCCGTGCCTGCTGGCCCCGGACGGTACGAGCTGGACGTACGCCGAGGTCGTTGCCCGTACGGCCCAAGTCGCCCACGTGCTCACCGACGATCTCGGCGTCGTGCCCGGCAATCGGGTCCTGCTCCGCGGGCCGAACAACCCTTGGTTGGTGGTCAGCTGGCTGGCGGCGCTGCAGGCCGGCGCTGTTGTTGTCAGCACGATGTCACTCCTGCGTGCGGGGGAACTGGCCGTCGTCGGGGAGATCTCGGCCGCACAGTTCGCGATCTGCGACTCCCGCTTCGTGGCCGACCTCGAGGCCGCCGCCCTTCCCGGGTTGGTGACGGTGACCTACGGCGGCGACACCCCGGATGACCTGACCGCGCGGGCCGCCGACAAGCCGACGACCTACGACGCCGTTCCTACCTCGGCCGACGACGTCGCCCTGCTGGCCTTCACCTCCGGTACGACCGGACGGCCCAAGGCGACCATGCACCTGCACCGTGACCTGCTGGCCACCTGTGACACCTTCGGGGCGTACGTCCTCAAGGCCGTACCCGGCGACATATTCACCGGTACGCCACCGCTGGCCTTCACCTATGGGCTCGGTGCGACGGTGCTGTTCCCGCTCGCAGTCGGGGCTGGGAGCCTGCTCGTCGAGAAGGCCAGCCCGGACGAATTGGCCGGGCACATCGCGGCGCATGAGGTGAGCGTGTTGTTCACCGCGCCGACCGCCTACCGGGCGCTGGCCGCGCTGCCCGACCCGGCGCAGCTGGCCAGCCTCCGGCGATGTGTGTCGGCCGGCGAGACCTTGCCCAAGGTGGTGTTCGACGCCTTCCAAGCCGCGACCGGGCTGCAGATCATCGACGGCATCGGGTCCACCGAGATGCTGCACATCTTCATCGCCAGTGCCGACGACACGATCCGGCCGGGGGCGACGGGGCTCGCTGTGCCGGGCTATATCGCTGCGGTGCTCGACGACGACGGGAACGAGGTGGCGGCGGGAGAACTCGGCCGGCTGGCGGTCAAGGGGCCGACCGGATGCCGGTACCTGGCCGACGACCGGCAGGCGACCTACGTCCAGCAGGGCTGGAACATGACCGGTGACACCTACACCCGGGATACCGACGGCTACTTCTGGTATCAGGCCCGCTCCGACGACATGATCATCTCCTCCGGGTACAACATTGCCGGGCCAGAGGTGGAAGCCGCCCTGCTGGGGCACCCCGACGTGCTCGAGTGCGGCGTTGTGGGTCTCCCCGACGCGGAACGCAACATGCTGGTCACCGCGTACGTCGTCCTAAGCGAGGGCATCGTCGGCGACGACGTCAAGGCCAAGGAACTCCAGGATCACGCCAAGGCGACCATCGCGCCGTACAAGTACCCGCGCCGGATCGAATTCGTGGATCAGCTGCCGCGCACCAACACCGGCAAGCTGCAACGCTTCCGCCTGCGGACCGCTGATGCTGATGCTGATGCTGGTGCGGATGCTGGCGCCCCGGACGCTTCGGCCGAGAGGGCCTGACCGGCATGAAGATCGCGGTCATCGGTGGTGGACCAGGCGGGTTGTACTTCACCGCGCTGGCCAAGCAACTCGACCCGACGCACGAAATCACCGTGTGGGAGCGCAACGCCCATGACGACACCTTCGGCTTCGGAGTGGTCTTCTCCGACGAGACACTCGGTGGCATCGAGCACGCCGACCCGGCGGTGTTCGCCGCGATGCAGCGCGAATTCGCCCGCTGGGACGACATCGACGTGCATTTCGCCGGCCAGACCTTCACCTCCGGTGGGCACAGCTTCGCCGCTCTGGCCCGAGTCCGGTTGCTGCAGATCCTGCAGCAACGCTGCGCCGACCTCGGCGTTGTGACTCACTTCCGTACCGAGGCACCTCCGTTGGACGAGCTCGCGGCGTCGAACGACTTGGTGGTGGCAAGCGACGGGTTGAACTCTGCCGTCCGGGCTCGGTACGCCGAGGACTTCGGCACCGCATTGGATGTACGGCACTGCAAGTACATGTGGCTGGGTACCGACCTGGTCTTCGAGGCCTTCAAGTTCTATATCGAGCAGACGCCGTACGGCGTGATGCAGATCCACGGGTATCCCTATAGCGCAACCGGTTCCACCTTCATCGTCGAGATGGCTGATGATGTGTGGCGGGCGGCCGGGTTCGACGCGGTCGATGCCAGCACCCTGGGACCGGGCCAGAACGACGAGGCGGCCATCGCCAAGGTCACCGAGCTGTTCCCCGATGTCCTGAGTGGACACAAGGTGGTTGGCAACGGCTCGAAGTGGATCAGCTTCACGACCGTACGAAATACCAAGTGGCGCAAAGACAATTTCGTTCTGATCGGCGACGCTGCGCACACCGCACACTTCTCGATCGGGTCCGGTACCAAGCTCGCCATGGAGGACGCGCTGGCGCTGGCCGCATGCCTGCATGAGGAAGGATCGGTGGATGCCGGGTTGACGGCGTACGAGGCCGAACGCCGTCCGGTCGTGCAGTCCACCCAGCGGGCCGCCCAGGCGAGCTTGGAATGGTTCGAGAACCTCGGCCAGTACACCCGTCAGGACCCGGCGCTGTTCGCGTTCAACATCCTCACCCGCAGTCGCCGGGTCACCCACGACAATCTGCGGGTCCGCGACCCGGAGTTCGTCGAGGAGATGGATCGGGCGTACGCGAGAAGCATTGGCGCCGTGGACCCTCGGCCGCCGATGTTCCAGCCTTTCTCGCTCCGCGGGCTGACTCTGCACAACCGGGTCGTGGTCTCGCCGATGGACATGTACGTGTCGGTCGACGGCTTCCCGACGGACTTCCACCTGTTGCACCTCGGTGGCAAGGCGCTGGGTGGCGCCGGTCTGGTGATGACCGAGATGGTCTGTGTCAGCGCGCCCGGCCGGATCACCATGGGCTGCACGGGTATGTATGCCCCGGAGCACGAATCGGCGTGGGGGCGGATCGTCGACGCCGTACACGAGCAGTCCAGCGCGGCGATCGGGATCCAGCTCGGGCACTCCGGGCGCAAGGGATCCACCCGGTTGATGTGGGAGGGCATCGACCAGCCGCTGGAGGACGTTGAGGCCAACTGGCCGCTGGTCGCGCCGTCGGCACTGCCGTACAAGGCTGGGGTGAACCAGACGCCCCGGGAGTTGACCGTCGCGCAGATGGCCGAGATTCGCGAGCAGTTCGTGGCTGCGGCGGCGTCAGCGGATCGGGCTCGGTTCGACCTGCTCGAACTGCACTGTGCGCACGGCTACCTGCTCAGCTCGTTCATCTCGCCGATCACCAACCAGCGCTCCGATACCTACGGT
>JACCQS010000232.1 GCA_013814015.1 Geodermatophilaceae bacterium
CTGCATGACCGTTCCCTTCTCGGAGAGGATGGCAGCGTTCATGGCGCCCCGGTGAGCATTGAGCTGACCTGCGAGCGCGGCGGGATCAGCGCGTTCGGCGATACCTGAGTAGCCGCGGACGTCGGACATGAGGACGGTGACGGTGAGTCGTTCGGTCTTGTCCGCGCTGTGCCGGTCGCGGCGCAACTTCGCGGCCAGTCCGCCCGGCAGCAGGCGGGACAGGGTCTCGCCCTGTTCCTCCTGGCGCAGGATCGCGGTGTGCAGCATCCGCAGCCGGGACAGCGCCTCACCCTGCCCGGCGGTCGCGCCGCGAGCGAGGGTGAGGAACAGCGCCTGGATCGCCGAATCCACTGCTTCGGGGGTCTGGCCCGATCCTGAGGCGATGGCCTTGACCGGGCGGCCTTCGGCGACCTGCCGCAGGAGCAGTTCCTCGCTCTCGGACAAGACGCCCTCGGTACGAGCGGGGGCCACCAGCGCGGCGACGATCTCGGGGTCGAGCATCGAGCCGCCGGTGGCGACCTCGCGGATCGCCCGTCCCAGCCGTCCGGAGTCGGCCACGTGGTCTTTCAGGAGGTAGGCATATCCGGCTGATCCTTCGCTCAACAGCCTGATCGCGTACTCAGGACTGTCGTACTGGCTGAGAATGACGATGCCGGTGCCCGGCAGTCGCCTACGCACCTCTTTGGCGGCCTCGATGCCTTCATCGCCGAAAGTCGGAGGCATTCGGATGTCGGTGACCACGACCTGGGGCGTCAGGGCGATCGCCTGGCCCACGAGTTCGTCATAGTCACCGGCCACGCCCACGACCTCGACGTCGCGGTCATAGCTGAGCAGGGCTCGCACGCCCTCTCGGACGATGAGGTTGTCGTCGGCCAGGACGACGGTGATCGGCGGCATGGCCACATTCGACCCGTACAGCGTCGATGTCGCCAGGGTGTCTGTCCCCCGCAACACGGTGTGGCTGACCACACCACAGGCACCGGCTTCCGGGGGTCTGCCGACCGGATTTGCACCTCTGCCTTACCGTGTGCCGCGGGAGAAGCCTCGTCAGGTCATCGTCAGGAGTTCCGTGCCACCGAAGTCCAAGAGCGTCGCCAAGCCGGCCAAGGGGTCCGGCAAGCCGCTCGTCATCGTCGAGTCCGGCTCAAAGGCCAAGACCATCTCGGGCTACCTCGGCAGCGACTACATCGTCGAGGCCAGCGTCGGGCACATCCGCGACCTGCCTCGCAATGCCGCGGACGTACCGGCGGCGTACAAGGGCCAGTCCTGGGCGCGGTTGGGCGTCGACGTCGACAACGGATTTGAACCGCTCTATGTGGTGAGCCCCGACCGCAAGAAGCAGGTCAGCCGGCTCAAGGCGTTGGTCAAGGACGCCAGCGAGCTCTATCTCGCCACCGACGAGGACCGCGAGGGCGAGGCGATCGCCTGGCACCTGATCGAGACCCTCAAGCCGACCGTCCCGATCCGGCGGATGGTCTTCCACGAGGTCACCCGCGAGGCAATCCTCGCCGCGATCGCCAACCCGCGCGATCTGGACACCTCGCTGGTCGACGCGCAGGAGACCCGTCGGATCCTGGACCGGCTGTACGGCTACGAAGTTTCGCCGGTCCTGTGGAAGAAGGTCATGCCGAAGCTCTCGGCCGGCCGGGTCCAATCAGTGGCGACGCGGATCGTGGTCGAGCGCGAGCGGGAGCGGATGCGCTTCGTCGTCGCCGACTACTGGGGCATCGAAGGCGACTTCGACGTCAAGGCGTCAACTCGTCCTGCCGGGGCAGCCGAGGATGTTGACGACGGTGAACCAAAGACGCTGCGCGCCAACCTTGCAGTGCTGGACGACAGTCGGGTGGCCACCGGACGGGACTTCGACGCCAGCACCGGCCAAGCCAAGAGCGACGTCGTACATCTCGACGAATCCGGTGCCCGTGGCCTGGTCGCCCGACTCGAGGGCGCCGACTTCACCGTCACCCGAACGGAGGAGAAGCCCTACCGGCGCCGGCCGTACCCACCGTTCATGACCTCCACCCTGCAGATGGAGGCCGGCCGGAAACTGCGCTGGTCATCGGCCACCATCATGCGGGTGGCCCAACGGCTGTACGAAAACGGCCACATCACCTACATGCGGACCGACTCCACGACGCTGTCCGAGACCGCGCTGTCAGCGGCCCGCAAGCAGGCACGGGAGCTGTACGGCGACGCCTACGTCCCGGCCGAGCCGCGGCGCTACACCCGCAAGGTCAAGAACGCCCAGGAGGCACACGAGGCGATCCGGCCGTCCGGGGATTCCTTCCGCACCCCCGGCCAGCTCGCCGGCCAACTGTCATCGGATGAGTTTCGGCTCTACGAGCTGATCTGGAAGCGCACCGTCGCCTCGCAGATGGCCGACGCGGTGGGCACCAGCCTGTCGGTGCGGCTGAGCGGAAGCTCGACCACCGGCGAGGTGGCCGAGTTCTCCGCCAGCGGCAAGACCATCACCTTCCCCGGGTTCCTGCGCGCCTACGTCGAGAGCTCCGACGACGAGACCGCCGAGGGCGAGGACAGCGAACGCCGGCTGCCCACGCTGACTCGCGGCCAGGAGCTGACCGCCGGAGAGCTGGAGCCCAAGGGGCACAGCACATCTCCGCCGGCCCGCTACACCGAGCCGAGCCTGGTCGGTGCGATGCAGGAACTGGGAATCGGTCGTCCGTCGACGTACGCCTCGATCATGCAGACCATCCAGGACCGGGGGTATGTCTGGAGGAAGGGCGCGGCACTGGTGCCGTCCTTCGTGGCCTTCGCCGTCGTCGGCCTGCTCGAGCAGAATTTCACCCGGCTCGTCGACTACGGATTCACCGCCTCCGTCGAGGAAGACCTCGATGACATCGCTGGTGGTCAGCGCCGCGGCGTCGATTGGCTGACCCGGTTCTACTTCGGCAGCGACACCGGCGCCGAGGGTGGCATCGCGCGTTCCGGCGGACTCAAGAAGCTGGTGTCCGAACGGCTTGGTGACATCGACGCGCGTGGCGTCAACTCGATCCCGCTGAGTGCAACCTATGCGGGCAAGCCGGTCGTAGTGCGGGTCGGGCGTTATGGCCCGTACCTGCAAGCCGACGGCGACGGCGGCGAGCGGGCCAGCCTCCCCGACGACATCGCCCCGGATGAGCTGACCCAGGAGCGGGTCGCGGAGTTGCTGTCCGCCCCGAGCAGCGATCGAAGTCTGGGACCCGATCCGGAGACCGGACACACGATCATGGTCAAAGCGGGGCGGTATGGCCCTTACGTGTCCATGGTGTTGCCCGAGGGCTCGGACGAGAAGCCTCCCACAGCAAGCCTTTTCGCTTCCATGACACCGGAGACGGTCACTCTGGAGCAGGCTCGGCAGTTGCTCACCCTGCCACGCGTGCTCGGCGAGTTGGACGGGGAGCAGGTCGAGGCGCGCAATGGTCGGTACGGCCCGTATCTGTCCAAGGGTACCGACTCGCGGTCATTGGATGCCGAGGAGAAGCTGTTCACGGTCAGCTTGGACGAGGCCAGAGCGCTGTTCGCCCAGCCGAAGATGCGGGGGCGTCGAGGCGCTGCTGCCCCACCGCTCAAGGAATTGGGCGAGGACCCGAGCACCGGAAAGCCGATGGTGGTCAAGGACGGTCGGTTCGGACCGTACGTCACCGACGGCGAGACCAACGCCAGCCTGCGCAAGGGTGACGACGTCGACACGTTGACCGATGCGCGTGCGATCGAACTGCTCGCCGACCGACGGGCGCGCGGACCGGCCCAGAAACGAGCGGCCAAGAAGGCACCGGCGAAAAAGACAACCGCCAAGAAGACAACCGTGAAGAAGGCAACCGCGAAGAAGGCAGCAATAGCCAAGTCGGCTGGCTGAACCCGCCCACTGCGCAGTGATTGACGCTGTCGGCGCCATACGGCTCAGATCGCCTGCATGAACTCCAAGCGGTTTCCAACGGGGTCGTATACATAGCAGCGCCGGAAACCAGGAAAGTTGTCGTCCCAGCTGACGTCGTGTCCCGCCGCGCTGCAGGCCGCGGCTACGGCGTCCACATCGGCGCAGACCAGGCCCGGATGAGCTTTGCGCGCCGGGCGGAAGTCCTCTTCCACGCCACAGTGGATCTCGGCCGTACCTCGCCGGAACCACACTCCGCCGCGTGCGGCGAGGAGCGGCGGCTTTGCCAGCTCTGTCATCTCGAGGACGCCGCCGTAGAAATCGCGCAAGGCGTCCTGCGACCCGGGCGGGCAAGAAACTTGCACATGATGCAGTCCGTCGATCACAGCCTCTCCTCTCGCCGGGCGACCGCGAAGACCCTGCGGAACGGAAAAAGGACCTCGCCGGCGTCATCTGCAGGGTAGGCAGTGCCAAGCGAGGCGGCATATTGGCCGGAGAACTCCTGCGCAGCGTCATCGTCCAGGGCGGCCAAGACCGGCCGCAATGCCGTACCGCTGGTCCAGCGCAGCACCGGATCGGGCCCGGTCAGCACGTGCAGGTACGTCGTCTCCCAGGCGTCCACTGTCAGGCCGGCGTCAGTCAGGATTCGGAAGTAACCGGCTGCGTCGAAGACGGAGTTCGCACCACGCAGCACACCGCCGAGCCTGTCAGTCCACTGTGGAGAGTCGGCCAGTTCGCGGAGAAGTTGGTGTGACGGTGCCTCGAAGTTCCCCGGCACCTGTATCGCCAGCCAGCCGTCTGGGGCGAGCCACGAGGCCATCCGGGTCAGAAGCTGCGCATGGTCAGGGATCCACTGCAGCAACGCATTGCTCACCACGAGATCGGCAGCGGTTTCCGGCGCCCAGGTCTGTGCATCCGCCCGGACCAGGGTGACCTCGGCGAGCGGACCGAGTTCGGTCTCGGCCGCCGCGAGCATGTCGGCTGATGCGTCGACACCGACGAGCTGAGCAGCCGGCCAGCGGCGGGCCATGTCGGCCAGCCCGGACCCGGTTCCGCACCCGAGATCGATGACCTGCGCGGGTGCAACGCTGCGGACCCTGGCCAGTAGATCTTGGAATGGGCGGGACCGTGCATCATCGAAGCGGTCGTAGGTCTGGGCATTCCAGGTGTCCCTGCGGTCCGGGCTGGGCATCGCTCGATCCTTACAGAGCCCAAATGCCTAGAGCGGGAAGAGGCCGGCATGGTCGGCGCCTGCGGCTAGCGTCGAGCTGTGCTGTTCGGACCCGACGAGCGACCCGGTGTGCTCTGCGGCGCGATCACTGTCGTACATCGTCGTTGGCGTTCCCAGTTGGCCTACCCCGGCCGTACGTACCGCACGAACGTGGGCCGCATCGTCATTGACGAGGTCGATCAGTTCGACGCCCAGGCGATCACCGATGCCGACGCTGTCCGCGCCGGCAAGGCTTGTGCTGAAGGGGTGCTCGCCGCATTGCGCGGGCAACCGGATTGGCCGGTGTACCGGATTGGGTTCCACCTGGCCGAGGACCCGGACCCGCGTGCGGAATTGGCGAGCAGGGCCGACATGGACCCCGAAGAACTGGTAGACCTGCGGACCCGGCTGGCCCGACTCGACCGAGTGAGCTCGCATGGCGCCTGGACGCGAACCACACTGGAAGCCATCGCGGCCAAGCCCGCAACCCGCGCAGCCGATCTGGCCGCGCTGTTGGGACGGGAGACCGTCGCGTTCAAGTCCGACGTCCGCAAGCTGAAGAACCTCGGGCTGACCTACAGCCTCGAGGTCGGCTACCGCCTGGCTCCGCGTGGCGCGGCCTACCTACGCTGGTTGGCGTGACCGCTCCGACCGCGCGACCCAGGCACCGCGGCACCGGCCACGGCGGAGTCTTCCTGGCCTTCGAAGGCGGCGAAGGCTGCGGCAAGTCGACCCAGGTCCCACTGCTGGCCGGCTGGTTGCGGGGCCGCGGACACCGGGTCCGAACGACCTTCGAGCCAGGGGACGGCGTCCTTGGTCAAGCGATTCGCGCGATCGTCCTCGACCCGGCAAACACCGAACTGTCCGATCGCGCCGAAGCCCTGCTGTACGCCGCCGACCGGGCTCAGCACGTGACCACGACGATCGCACCGGCACTGGCTGCCGGCCAGATCGTGATCACCGACCGGTACGTCGACTCTTCGCTGGCCTATCAGAGTGCCGGTCGCGGGCTGCCCTTCGCCGAGATCGCGCATATCTCGGCGTGGGCCACCGAAGGTCTCGTACCGGATCTGACGGTGGTGTTCGACGTTCCGGTCGAGATCGCGCTCGCCCGGGTGCGCGGCCGGGCCGCGGTGGACCGATTGGAAGCCGAGTCGCAGGCATTCCACGAACGGGTACGACAGTGCTTCCGGTCCCTTGCCGCCGCAGATCCGACTCGATACCTGGTGCTCGACGCCACGGCCTCTCGCGGATCACTGGCCGCGCAGATCGCCGGCGCGGTCGAAGCCCTGCTCGGCACCGAACAGGTCGACTCCGGGGTGTCGCCATGAGTGTCTGGATCGACGTCGTCGGCCAGGTCGAGGTCGTCGACGTGCTGGCCGAGGCTGTCCAGCAGCCGGATTCGATGACGCACGCATGGTTGTTCACCGGTCCACCGGGTTCGGGTCGCTCGGTGGCTGCGCGGGCCTTCGCCGCGGCGCTGCAATGTGAACGTGGTGGCTGCGGTCAGTGCCAGGCGTGTCACACGACCCTGGCCGGAACTCATGCCGACGTCACCATCGTGGCGCCCGACGGTCTGTCCTTCGGAGTCAAGGACACCCGCGAGTTGGTACGTACGGGCAGCCGCAAGGCCTCCGGTGGCCGCTGGCAGATCGTCATCATCGAGGACGCCGACCGGCTCACCGAACGCGCCGCAAATGCGTTGCTGAAAGCGATCGAGGAGCCTCCTCCGCGCGGTGTCTTCCTCCTGTGCGCGCCATCGCTGCACCCTGACGACGTACCCATCACCATCAGGTCGCGCTGCCGCGCAGTGTCTTTGACGACGCCGTCGCCCGCGGCGATTGCCGAGGTGCTGGTCCGCCGGGACGGCATCGATCCGGCCATGGCCGCCTGGGCTGCAGCCGCGGCCCAGGGCCACGTCGGCCGGGCCCGACACCTGGCTCGGGACGAGACGGTCCGGTTGACCCGGAAGGCTGTTCTCGACATCCCGGCGTCGCTGACCTCCCTGGCGGCCTGCTTGGCGGCGGCCGACGAGCTGATCCTCAGTGCGGAGGAGGAGGCCAAGTCCCGCTCGGCTGTTCTGGACAGCGCCGAGACCGAGAACTGGCAGCTCGCCTACGGAGCCGGAGGTCAAGGACCTGGGCTGGGTCGAGGTGCCGTCCGTGGCGCAGCCGTCGCGATGAAGGAGTTGGAGAAGCGGCAGAAGTCTCGGGCCACGAGGCTCAATCGCGACGCCTTGGATCGGTCACTGGTGGACTTGGCGGGGTGCTATCGCGACGTCCTCGTCGTACGCGCCCGAGCCGCCGACGCGCAGCTGGCCCATCCGGATCGTCGGGCCGAGACCGCCCGGCTGGCCGGCAGCCTCGAGCCCGCCGCGGCGCTGGCCCGGCTGGAGGCCGTACTGGCCTGCCGGGAGGCGCTTGAACTCAATGTGAAGCCACGGGTTGCGCTGGAAGCGATGACGAGTCGACTTCGGCTCTGAGCGGGCCGAAAACTTATGCATTCTCTGGCTCAGATGCTGCCTTTCGGAACCGGTCGGAATCACATTTGAACGTATTCGGCGAAATACCCGCGACGGGCTGGCTTTATCCGGCCCAGCCTGGCTATGGTGTACCAGCCGCAGCGTCGGCAATGGGGGTACGTCGACCTGTGTCGCGTATCCCATTGATGCCTGCGTCGTTGATGTCAATGAACTCCGCGTGAGCGGAGCCTCCGGAAGGACTGTGCATGACCGAAAGTTCTATGCCGCTGCGAGAGCCGCTGCTGACGCGAGGCCGCAAGCCGGCCGCGTTGTTGGCCGCCGGCGGTCTCCTACTCGGCTCAGCAGTTCTCGGGTTCGCCGGGCAGACCGCGAATGCGTCGAGTCACCGGGAGGCACCGCTCACCGCTGGCGACCCGATGGTGGACAACACCGACGTGTACGCCTTCACCAGCCCGGACGACGAAAACATGGTCACGTTCGCGGCCAACTGGATTCCGTTCTCGGAGCCGAACGGCGGTCCGAACTTCTATCCATGGGCCGAGGACGCATTCTACGACCTCAACATCGACAACGACGGCGACGCTGTCGCCGACCTCATCTTCCGTTACG
>JACCQS010000233.1 GCA_013814015.1 Geodermatophilaceae bacterium
CTGCAGGACTGGGGTGGCCGACGCGACGGCGTCGCGGCTGGGCAGTCCGCTCTGGCCGAACGGGTACGCGCGACCTCGGCCGCCCTGCGCGCCGAGGTACAGCGCGTCTGACCAGTTGTACCTCGACGGTCCGGCTCGGCTAGTCGGGGACGATCGCGCGTACGTGCGTTCCGCGACCCGGCGCGGACCACAGCTCGAGGCGCCCCCCGACCGCCTGTATCCGTTCGACCATGCTGCGCTGGCCCAGGCCGCCGTCCTGGCCGGCAGGCCGCGGTCCCGCGCTGCCGTCCAGCGCCGGTCGATAGCCCACCCCGTCGTCGCGTACGTCGAGGACGACGTTGGCACCGCGCCGCTGCAGCCGGACCCCTACCGAAGCAACCCCCGCATGTTTGATCGCGTTTCCCAGTGCCTCCTGAGCAACTCGGTACAGCGCCAGCGAGGCCACCGGTGACACGAGTGGCGGTTCGACACCCTCCACATCGACTTCGACCGTCAGGTCCTCGGCGCCCAGTGCGCCGCACAGGCTGACCAGGCCTTTGGCCAGTCCGAGATCGTCGAGAACCGGAGGTCGCAGGCCGCTGATCGCTGCCCGTACGTCGTCTGCCGCGAGCTGGGTCAACTCGGCGGCTGCGGTCAATTGCTGTATCGCGAAAGCCACCGGGTCAGCGCTGGTTCCGGGCTCGGTTGACAGCTCGGCCAGCGCGGAGCCGGCAGCCGAGAGATGGAAGGACAGGCTTGCCAGGCGCTGCGAAACCCCGTCGTGGAGTTCGGCTGCCATCCGCCTGTTCTGTTGTTCCACTTCGGGAATCGAATCGCTTGGCCCGCTAGCGGACTTCGGCTGCTCGTGAAGGACTCGGACACCCGCGGCGATGACGGCGGCCAGCCGGGCCAGGCCGGTGAGATCCGCGCTGGTCATCGAGGGATGGCCTTCGCCGTATACCTCGAGAACGCCGCCGGTGTAGTGCACGCCGCCGGGAATCGGCACGGCGGCGCCACCCGTCGGGATGCGCGCGTCAGCGGCGTAGTGGTCGCCACGCGGATCGGTGCTGCGGTCCATCACAATCGTCGGCCGCCGGTGACTCGCCACCCAGCCGGCGATGCCGACCCCCAACGGAATACGGCGATCGACCAGGTCGGCCAGGTTGGCCTGCCGACAGATCAATTCCCCGGAAACATGATCGAAGTCCCAGACGGCTGTCACCGATCCCTCCGAAGAAAGCTGGCGGACAACGGCATTCGCCGCTGCCTCGCGTCCAGCAGCCAGCGCGTCCACGGCTTCTTGCAGGGCCAAGTCGTACCCCCCCGATTGCGGAGCCGCGACATCGTTGCCGGTCATCGGCGTAGACCAGGCATCAATGGAACAGGCCTTCGCGCAGCGCTGTCGCGACGGCGGCGGAGCGGTCGCTCACGTCCAACTTGCGGTAGACCGAACTGACGTGGCTCTTGACGGTTTCCTCGCCGACCACCAGGCGCGCGGCGATGGCCCGGTTGTGGTGACCGGCGACCATCAGGGAGAGCACCTCGCTCTCTCGCTGGGTCAGACCGAGGTGGGCGCCGGGCCAGAACTCGCCGGCGGCCAGCCGCGCGGCACTGGCCGACGCCCTTCCCGCCAGGGCGGCATCGATGACGATCTCACCGGCCCGGACTGCCTGAAGGTGCTCGACCAGCTGGCGGCCGTCGACGCGCTTGAGCAGGTAGCCGACAGCACCGGCGCGCAGAGCCTGGAAGAGGTACTGCTCGTCGTCGTACACGGTTAGAAAGACGACGCGGCAGGTGGCATCACGGGCGATCAGCCGATGACAGACATCCAGGCCGCTGTCCTGACCCAGGCGCACGTCGAGAACGACCACATCCGGGCGGAGGTCACCTACCACCCGGAAGGCTTCGTCACCGTTACTCGCCTGCCCGACGATCCGGATTTCGCCGGCGCGCCGCGCGAGCATCGCCTTCAAACCCTCGAGAACCATCAGGTGGTCGTCGACGAGAACTACCCGCAGCGGTGGCCCCATCGGAACAGATTAGAGCGGCTCCCCCTCGCGTTCCCCCGGCGACGGGGTTCTGTCCGAGCCCGCGACTTCTAGGCTGAGCGATCCTGCCGTGTATGGGCTCGAGGAAGGGAGCTGTGCCGTGCCTGACAAGATCGTTCGGATGGGCCGGGCCAGTGGCGCCCAGCGACCGGTGATGATCGCGATCGCCGGCGACAGCGCGGCCGGAAAGACGACGCTGACCCAAGGCCTGGTCGATGCTCTCGGCAACGACCGAGTCAGCGCGATCTGCGTCGATGACTATCACCGCTATGACCGCGAAGAGCGCAAGACGCTGCCGTTCACAGCGCTGCATCCGGACTGCAATTACGTCCAGATCATGGAACAGCATCTGCAGATGCTGGCCACTGGGCAGCCGATCCTCAAGCCCGTGTACGACCACTCCACCGGAGCTCTGGTCCGACCCGAGCTCGTGGAGCCGAAGGAATTCGTCATCGTGGAGGGCCTGCTGCCGCTGTCCACGAAGCTGGCCCGCGCCTGTTTCGACGTGACCGTCTACCTGGACCCGGTGGAGGAGATCCGGCGCGAGTGGAAGATCGGCCGGGACACGAAGAAGCGCGGTTACGACCGGGCACAGGTCGAAGCCGAGATGGACAAGCGCGAGCCCGAATCTGCCGAGTTCATCCGCCCGCAACGGGCCTTCGCCGACATCGTGGTCCGCTTCGCACCCATTCCCGGGCGGGACGACCCGCCGGACACGCCGCTCTCGGCAGAGCTGCTGCTCCGGCCGACCGTGCGCCATCCCGATCTGTCGGAGGTCTTCAAGCAGGTGGACGGCCGGGCCATGCACCTGAAACTGATCCGCGACGAGGACGGCCGACCGACCGACGCACTGCATGTGC
>JACCQS010000253.1 GCA_013814015.1 Geodermatophilaceae bacterium
GAAGCCGCCACCGCCGGCAACCAGGACGTCCACTGAACGTTGTGACACTGCTTCGCCTTCCGCAGGGGAGTCGCCCAGCAGATCCCGGGCGCACGAATTCTAGCCAACCTGGGCTCCGGCGCTCGCATCGGGACGAGCGGAGGACCCGCCGCAGGAGGCTACGGTGTGATGGTGCGCCTGGTTTTCGTCACCGGATGGATGCGCAGCGGTACGACGCTGTTGGGCGAGCTCCTCGGGGCCTGCCCAGGCGCCCTGACGGTCGGCGAACTGACTCACATCTGGCGGGCATACCACCGGGAAGACCCGTGCTCATGCGGGGAACTGGTATCCGCCTGCCCGCTCTGGGGCGTGGTGGCCGAGGTGGTCGGTTCACGCCACGGCATCGGCGCCGGACCGGACGCGGCCATCAGCTACGACGAGTTCCATCAACTGGTCTTCGGAATCATGACCATCTGGCGGGTCCCCGGGCTGCGGCGGCTGCGCCCCGACCGACCCGACCAGTTCCCCCCGGACGTGGCCCGACTGGTCGAGGTCATGCGAACAGTGTTCGAGGTGGTCGGCAAGATCAGCGGAGACGCGCGGATCGTGGAAACGTCGAAATCTCCAGCGGCCCTGCTCACGTTCGGGTTGGTGCCCGAGTTGCAGATCACCCCTGTACACATCGTGCGAGACCCACGGGCGGTCGCCCTCAGCGAGTCCCGGTCCCGCCGGTGGTCCGGGGTCAGTGACCGGTTGATCCCTCGGGGACGCAGCGCCGTGCGCAGCTCGATCTACTGGTCGGTGTTCGTGCCCCTGTGTCACCTCATCGGCCGCGGCCACCCGGGCTACCGGCTGCTGCGCTACGAGCGACTCGCCGCCCGGCCACAGCCCACCATGACCACGCTCGCGGCCGCTCTGGGGCTGACGCCGCCGACGTTCCTGGCCCCTACCATCGTCCAGTTCACCGAGAGCCACCTCATCGCGGGCAACCCCAGCCGCTTCGGCAGTCGGATCCGCGAGATCAAGGTCGACGAGCGCTGGCGGACCGGCCTGACCCGCTTTGAACGGTCAGCCATAATCCTGATAACCGCCCCGGTACGGCTGGTGCTCCGGCTGCTACGCGCCTGAGCGGCGCTGCGCCGCATCGCTTGCCGCAGCAGGCCGGCCAGCGTCAGCCCGGTCGGCGTAAGTCCGGTCGGCGTCAGTTCGAATGGCTGCGGTGCCGTCGGCAGTTGACCTTTCGGCGTCGGCCTTGTCGGCGCCCGTTCGGTGCCACAGCTCCATCGCGATCACCAGCCCGAAGGCGAACCACTCGGCTTGGTGGAGCAGGCCCCCGCCGATGGTGAAAGCGCGCACCAGCACGAGCGCGGCCGCTCCGAAGGCCATCAGCTCGTGGACGGATCCGGTGTTCAGGAAGCGGCGCAGTACCCGTCGGGCGTGTACGAAGAAGACCAGCACGAGGACGATCGCGGCGAACGCGGCCAGGATTCCCGAACGAAAGGCCGTATCCGCGATCATGTTGTGCGTCGAGGTCAGGTTGCCCCCCGCGTCCTGGCTCGCACCACCTCGGAGCAGCCGGCTGATTAGCTCGTCCCCGGTGATGTCGAAGGCTTCCAGTCGGGTCTCGTAGCTGTCGGTGTTCTCGAAGATCCGCTCTTCGACCAGGTCGTAGAGATCGGAGGCAACGAACGGACTGACACAGACCAGTGCCAGACCCAGCATTGCGGTGATGGGGTTCAATCGTTGGCGAATGACGACTCGGAGCCCCGCGGCAAGAACGACGAGCCCAGCCGCCAGCCAGATGGATCTGGACAGCGACACGGCCACCAGGGCAGCTACGACGACCGTGGTGGGCACCAGTATGAGGTGGGTGAGCCGTTGGGACCTGGCCGTGGCCCAGCTGACGTAGAGCGTGGCCAGCAACGCCGCGAAGATCTCGTGCCGGGTATTGGATCGCGCCTCTTCCAGTCCGCTGGTGGTCGCGAACACGGCTCTGAACGTTGCGCTCATCTGGTCGGGATTTCCGTGCAGCAGCGATTGGCTGGCCGCCCCGATCGGATCAAGACCCAACGAGTAACCGGCGATTGTGAACACCACGATGAACGACGAAGTCGCGACCGGACCGGTCCACAGCAACAGCGCCCTGCCGGCGGGATGTGCCATCGCCGTCATCACCGCTCCGGCCACGAAAAGACCGGCTATGCCGTACACGAGATGCTGCAGGGACTGGCCGGAGAACTCGCCGTACATCAGCTCGGTGATCGTGCCGATCGCAGTCATCACGCACAACGCAAAGACGGCTGGGCTGGCCACCCCCCGCAGCTGACGCAGGACCACCCAGTCCGGCCTGGCCAGCAGCACCATGGCCACTGCGCCCAGGTGGAAGTACCTGATCGCGCCCACCGGGGTGCCGGTGACTTCCTGCCATTGCAGCGGCAGTGTTGCGGCGAACACCAGCAGTCCCACCGCAGCGCGGCGGGCGCGACCGCTGTCGATGATCGCCTCGGGCTGCATGCGCACAGCGTAGATGCCCCCGGCGGCCACGGTCAGGTCACTCCGGTCAGCCGCCAGCTGGGGGTCCACCCCAGCCACGAGGCCAGCCGCTCGTCGTAGGGCGCAAACTCCTCGGCCAGTCTTGCCTGCAAAGCCTGCGACATTGCCGACCGGGGCCGGGCGTTGAGATTGTGCAAGGACGGTGGCGCCCACGGTTGCAGCCCGAGAAAAGCCACCAGCGCCTCGAAAGCCGGCCCGGCTTCGGAGAAGAGCGCATCGCTGTCGATCACGTGGATGCGGTCCCGGCCGACGAGAGCCTCGATCCGCTCCAACTGCTCGATGTAGCGCCCGCGTCGCAGGTAGGCGTGATGGGCGTGGTGGACGCTGCGGTAGGAGGGATCGGTGATCAGCCGTGCCTCCTCGCCTGCCAGTCGCTCCTCTTCCAGCTCCAGCGCGGCCTCGAAGGGTTGGTCCTCCACACCCGCGCTCACACCGTGCGCGTGCTCGGAATATGCCCGCTGCACGGGGTCGCGAAGCAGAACGACAAGCCGCACGTCCGGCAGGTCGGCGGCGATCCGTCCCGGAGCCAGTGGATGCCACATGTAGTACGGCGTCGCCTCCCCGGTCACTGCCGGATGTCCGGTACGGCGCTGTACGACGCCGGCTTTCGCTTTGGTCGGGAAATGCGCTTGGTACCAACGGGGCCCGTGCTGATAACCCGTATCGAAGTAGTGCACTTCCTTGTGCAGCACCGCGGACAACACCTGTGGATGCCCGGTGAGCGTGCGATACATCGACGTCGTGCCGCACCGCTTGGCACCGACGATGAGGAAGTCGGGGCTCATCCGCGTCCCAGCGGTCAGCCGCCCGACCGTGCGGCTGGTGCCCTGGATCGCCCGTCGGGCGGTCTTCTGCACGGACTGTGCAAGCACCGGACTGACTCCTTGTCTGCGAGAGGGCGCGACCACACTATGTCGTGGCGGTCGCACACCGTGTGGTGACCGCCGGATACACTGCGGTGTCCGTACCTGAACCGACGTGGCACGTGTCGGGGCCGTCAGCTCAGAAAGCAGGATCTCAGCAGTGGAACTACGCGATTACGTCCGCGCTGTACGCGCGCATTGGGTTCTCGCTGTGGTCATGCTGCTGCTGTCGGTATCGGCCGCCGGTGCTGTCACGGTCCTGATGACACCGGAGTACACCGCGACGACCCGACTGTTCGTGTCCACACCGGAGACCGAATCTACGACCACCGCGTACCAAGGCTCCCAATTCTCCCAGCAGCGCGTGCTGTCCTATGCCGAGATCATCCGCGGGAAGAACGTCGCTCAACTCGTGATCGACGAGCTGGGTCTCGACATCTCGGCCGGAGCGCTCGCTGGTCAGGTCACCACCGCGGTTGTGCCCGACACCGTTCTGCTCGACGCCACGGTGACCGACACATCGCCATTACGTGCCCAGACTCTGGCCAATGCCGTCGCCACCAAGTTCATCGAGTTGGTCTCCCAATTGGAGACGCCGGTGGGCGCCGAAGCGCCCCTGGTCGTGGTGACCGTGGTCGAGGCCGCGAGCTTGCCCGGTGAGCCGCTCATTCCGGATGTCCCGCTGAACCTGTCCATCGGGGTCATGGTGGGAATCCTGCTCGGGCTCGGCCTGCCGGTTGCCAGGGCCGCTCTGGACAACACCGTGAAGTCAAAGAGCGACATCGTGGACGCGACCGGGGCGCCGACGATCGGTGCGGTGATGTTCGATTCGGGGATCAGCAAGAGTGGGTCACCCGCAGAAGCTATCGGCCATTCGAAGACGGCGGAGACCTACCGGCAGATCCGTACCAATCTGCAATTCGTCAACGTCGACGATCCACCACGCGCCCTGGTGGTGACCAGCGCCCTGGCCGGCGAGGGCAAGACCACCACGGCCATCAACCTCGCCCTGGTGCTAGCCCAGTCCGGACAACGCGTCGTGCTTCTGGAGGCGGATCTGCGCCGACCCAGGGTGATCAGATATCTGCGGCTGGTAAGTGGGCCCGGCCTGACGAACGTGCTGGCCGGTACGGCCGACCTCGCCGACGTCATCCAGCCGTTCGGCGACGGCAAGCTGTCGGTCATCGGCTCTGGTCCCAACCCGCCGAACCCGAGCGAACTGCTGGGCTCGGTGCACATGAAGAGCCTGCTTCGTGAATTGCGCGAGAGTCACGACTACGTGATCATCGACGCCCCTCCGCTGCTACCGGTCACCGACGCCGCGGTGTTGGCGGTGCACGCTGACGGTGCCGTGATCATCGCCCGCCATGGCGGTACCAAGCGCGAGCAACTGCGGATGGCGGCCGAGAGCCTGCGCACCATCGAGGCGCGGCTGTTGGGCACCATCCTGAACATGGTCCCGCAGAAGAGCTACGGGTACGGCTACGGGTACGGCTACGGATACGAGTACGAGGCTGACATTCGAATCCCAGCGGTGACCACTGCGGACCGCGCCGTGGCGAACAATTCGATACCCGCGAACGGGGTGCCCGCGCGCGGCGAGCGTCGTAAGACGCGACGCTGACCGGCGATCCGGAGCGGTTCGTCGGCAGGTCGGTACTGAGCGGGGCACGGGTTAGACTTCGGGGCATCATGCTTTTGTCTGGCACTGTCCGATGAGCCCACGGCACGGCGCTCGCGACCCTGACGGCGGCTCCGAAGAATTCAACGAGTCCGCTGAGCCCACGCTGCCTGCGCCCTCGAGTTCCGACGACGGCTTCGGCAACTTCGGCGTCTACGAGGGCTATGAGGATCCGCCCGAGGGCTCGTCGGGTCGGCGCCGCAGCCGTAGTGGCAGCAGCGGTGATGGCAGCGGTGATGGCAGCAGCAGCACCACCAGCGGTCGCCGACCCCGCAGCCGCTGGCAGCGGGCCTTGATCATCGTGCTGGTGTCGGGGCTGGTGCTGGGTGGCTGCGCGGTCGGAGCGTTCTACTTCCTGTCCGACCGCTATCTCGGAAACATCGATCGGATCCCAGACCCGTTCGCGGCCATCGAGGAAAGCGATCGCCCAGCGCCGCCGACCCCCGAGGCGAACGGTGAGACCCCGCTGACGTTTCTCTTGATCGGCTCGGACTCCCGGGATCCCTCCGGAGAGGGTCCGCCGTCGGATCGATCCGATGTCATCATGCTGATGCGGATAGCCGGCGACCGTCAGCAGGTCCAGTTCATCTCGATACCTCGAGACTCCTGGGTGTCCGTGCCCGGCTACGGTCTGAACAAGATCAACGCCTCGTACGCATTCGGTGGCCCTACGCTTCTGATCCAGACGGTGGAGTCGGTCACCAACACTCGGATCGATCACTTCGCTGCCGTGGACTTCGCGGGTTTCGAGCAGATCACCGATGCCCTCGGCGGCGTTGATGTCCGGGTCGCAGAGACGACGAGGGCCGGAGGCGTCACCTTCACCCAGGGAATCAATCACCTCAACGGGGAGGAAGCGCTGGTCTACGTCCGGCAGCGCTACGGCCTCGACGGCGGTGACCTCGACCGGGTGCAGCGGCAACAGAACTACATGCGGGCCATGCTGAGTGAGGTGTTCCGGCGGAACATGCTCAGCGATCTCGGCCAGACCGATGACCTGCTTCTGGCCCTGACCAGCGCCATCAGTGTCGATGAGACTTTGTCCAACACTGACCTGGTCGGCATGGCCTACTCGCTGCGCGGGCTCGCCCAGAACAGTCTGAATTTCCTCACCGTGCCGGTGGCCGGGCTCGGGCGCGAAGGCGCCCAGAGCGTTGTGTACATCGACACCGCCCGGGCGTCCTCGATGTGGGCTTACCTCAAGGAGGATTCGCTGGCCACCCATCTCGCCGAATTCGGCAATGACCTGCTCCCCGAGACGCCGGACTAGCCTGCCAGTACGGCAAGGATCTGCTTTCCACCGGATGACCGATCACCGGCACCGGGTCATCTCCCATCTTGGAGGTCGCAGCGATGGCTGCTCGACGCGCAGTAGTTACCGGGGCTGCCGGGTTCGTCGGATCGCATCTGTGCACTCGGTTGCTCGACGACGGATTCCACGTAGTGGCCCTGGACAACTTCCTGACCGGGGCCGCTGACAACGTTGCGCATCTTCTCGAGCGCGACGGCTTCCGGCTGATTCGCGCCGACGTCACGGACTACATCCATGTGACAGGGAATGTGGATGTCGTCCTGCACTTCGCCTCGCCGGCATCGCCGATCGACTACCTGGAACTCCCGATCGAGACCATGAAGGTCGGCTCGATCGGCACCATGCACGCGCTGGGACTCGCCAAGGAGAAGCAGGCGCGATTCCTGCTCGCTTCCACCTCGGAGACCTACGGCGACCCGTTGATCCATCCGCAACCGGAGACGTACTGGGGCAACGTCAATCCCGTTGGTCCGCGAGGGGTTTACGACGAGGCGAAGCGGTTTGCCGAGGCGTTGACCATGGCCTACCGGCGTACCGGCAAGGTCAATACCAGCATCGTGCGGATCTTCAACACCTTCGGGCCGCGGATGCGCCCGAACGACGGTCGTGCCATCCCGACGTTCATTCGTCAGGCGCTGACCGGCAATCCGATCACCGTGGCTGGCGACGGTACTCAGACCCGGTCGATCTGTTACGTCGATGACCTCGTGGACGGCGTCGTCCGACTGTCGGCCAGCGAACTGGCAGGGCCGATCAACATCGGCAATCCGCACGAGCTGACGATGCTCGCGCTGGCCGAGTGGATCCGCGACCTGGCCGACTCGCAGTCGCCGATCACGTTCGTGCCCAGGCCGGTCGACGATCCTTCGGTACGCCAGCCCGACATCACCCTTGCCCGTCGCGAGCTGGGGTGGGAACCGCAGGTGCCACTGGAGACCGGTCTCAAGCAGACCATCGACTGGTTCCGCGAGCACCCCGAGATGATCGAGCAGATCCCAGTTCCGGCTGAGGCGCTGATCAACCGGAGGTAGCTTTCGGCTTCCCAGCCAGAGCATCGAGTAACGGTAGGAGTGCAGTGGAGATCGCATCCCCCACCCGTTGAAAAGTGTCGAGATTCTTGCCGATCGGGTCGGCGATGTCGTCACGAAGGGCATTGCGGTTGACGACTCGGGCCGCGCGGAGCTGTGCGAGGGCCGCCACCAGCTGTCTTCCGCGGACCGTGACGTCTGGCACGTTGGTCAGCCAGGTGGAATCCATCGCCGCCAGCAGACTGGCGGCTTCGCGCAGGGTGAAGGTGCGCGACATCATCCGGGGGGCGAGTTCCAGGACGGCCGCGCGGTGCCGACGGGTCATGGTCAGCACCAGGTCGGCGGTCTGGATCTGCTCGGCCAACAGCTGACGTGCTCGGAATCCGTCCGCGTCCCCGCCCAGTCCTCGCAACACCAAGCCGGCAGAGGACTGAATCGGGTGCCCGACCAGCGCCGCGGTGCCTGCGCTGCTCGCAGTCAGCGCAGCACCGAGTGCTTCGTTCTCGGCTCGGGCGTAGGCGAGGGCCAGCCCTTCGGCCAAGGGTGACCGGCAGATGTTCCCGGTGCACACGAACAGGAGATGCACTGGCGCACTCTAGCCGCCGCGCCGCCGGTGCGGACGCACGGCGATCGGCATTCATCCGGGGAGCAGCAAACTCGAGCCCGGACGAAGCGTCGAAACTGAACCGGCAATGAACGCTGCGGCACACTCGTCCGTATACAGACCTGAGGACGGCTCGAAGCGAGCCGCGGCGAGGATGGCGATGGGGCTGCGGCTGGTGAAGTCAGGCGCTGCGCAGCACCGCCTTCCGTCACTGACCGGCGAACAAGACATTCGACACGCCTACGACACCCACGTCGGCGAGCTCTATCGCCTCGCACTGCGGGCGACCGGCGATGAGGGAGCATCTCAGGACATCGTGCAGGAGACCTTCCTACGGGCATGGCGCTCGGCCGACAGGTTCGACCCGTCGTCGGACCGCAGGTCGCGGATCATGCCGATCAGTTGGTGGACGGCTGGGTGATCAACGATGCGTTGAGCCGGATCGGCCACGAACAACGTCAGGCACTGACGGAGACCTATCTCCGCGACCGGCCCTACGCCGAAGTCGCCGCGGAAGTCGGTATCCCCGTGGGCACCCTACGCAGCCGGGTGTTCTACGGACTCAAGGCGCTGCGAGCCGCACTAGATGAGATGGGGGTGACCGTGTGATCCAGGATTCGCATTCGCAGCTGCGCGAGTCTCTCGGTGCCTACGTGCTGGGCCAGCTCGACCCGGCCGAGACCGACATGGTCCGAGCCCACCTGGACACATGCGCCGACTGCCGTGCCGAGGTCACCGAGCTGTCTCCGGTCGCTGCCGCGCTGGCCGGTGCCAAGCAGACCAGCTCGCAGGGCCCGGATGAGGTACCCGCCGGACTGCACGCCCGGATGGACACCGCCATCCTGGCCGAGGCAGGCCGGCGGCGGCGTTCGCGGATCAGCCGCTCGGTTGGCGCGCTCCTCGTGGCGGCTTCGATCGCCGTGCTCATCGGCTTCGGGCTCACCAGCCTGCTCGACCGGACTCCGGATGCTCCCGTCCCGGAAGTGGTCGCCGTCTCGGTCGATCCACAGCTGGACGCGGTCACCGCCTCCGCTGGGCTGATCGCCCATACCTGGGGCACCGAGGTGAAGTTGCAGACCAGCGGCCTGGATGCGGGGGCGAGCTATAGCGCCGTGGTTCTCGGCGCCGGCGATCTCGAGTTCCCCGCCGGTACGTTCACCGGCACCGGCGCCAACACGATCAACTGCAATCTGCAGGCCTCCGTGCTCCGAGCGGACGCCCGCGGATTCCAGATTCTCGACCAGCGGGGCGAGGTCGTGATCAGCAGCGAGTTCTGACGGGGCCGGTGCGACTGCGTCAGGGCATGCGTCGGGTCTTGCCGGTCCGGTTGCTGAACTTGCTGACCATCTCCCTGGCCTTGCGCTGGTTCTCCGGCTTGGTGGCTTCGTTGCGCGCCCGATCGATGAACTCCCGGATCTTGCGCTGATTCTCGGGCTTGGCGGCCTCGCGCCGAACGACGTCGACGACCTTTACCGCGATGCCTGTCTTGAGAGCGCTCTTGATCATTCCCATGCTGTCCTCCTTGAAGAACGTGAGCCCGTCGTACGAGCATGCCTGACCGGTTCATACCCGCTTTGCCCAACGTCGACACGGGTCCCGGCGTGCCCTTGGCAGAAGATGGGGGGATGAACCGCCCAACTGCCTCGGAATTCATCAGCGCCCTGCGCTGGTCCGCTGTCCCCGATGGCATCCGTCGGCGCACCGAGGCCCTGGTACGCGACTTCGCCGCGGTGACCTGCGCCGGGACCTCTGCACCGACCACGCGTATCGCCGCGGACTACGCCGTGGCCCAGCACGGAGGCGATCAAGCCCGGTTGCTCTACGACGGGCGGCGGGCCTCGGCGACCGGAGCGGCGTGGGCCAACGGCGTGCTGGCCAACGCACTGGACTTCGACGACGGGCATCGGCTGGTCAAGGGCCACCCCGGCGCGAACCTGATCCCGGCGGCACTGGCCATCGCCGAGACGGTCGATGCTGCGCGCGAGGACGTGCTTGCCGCGATCACCGTCGGGTACGAGATCGCCGTACGGGCCGGCATTGCATTGCACGCTCGGGCAACCGAGTACCACGGATCGGGTGCCTGGGGATCGGTCGGGGCCGCCGCAGCGGGCGCCCGACTGTTGCGGCTCGACCCGGCTCAGGTGGGCCACGCGCTCGGCCTGGCGGAGTACCACGCCCCAATGGCGCCGATCATGCGCTCGGTCGCCGATCCGGCGATGACCAAGGACGCCTGCGGCTGGGGCGCGATGACTGGGACGTCGGCCGCCCTGCTCGCCGCCGACGGGTTCACCGCGACGACCAGCGCTGTTCTTGATGCCTTGGACGGTCCGGCGAGTGCGCTGGGCCAGCGTTGGTGGGTCGAGGACATGTACGTCAAGGCGTTTCCCTGTTGCCGCTGGTCGCAGCCGGCGATCGCCGCTGCCCTCGCCGTACGCCGTCGGTACGGGCTCGACCCGTCGGCCATCGCTGCGGTCACCGTGCGGACCTTCGGCGCGGCCGCTGCCCTGTCTCGTCGCGCTCCGACGACGACCGAGGAGGCGCAGTACAGCCTGGTGTGGCCGGTCGCCGCGGCACTGATCTCCGGCGATTTCAGCGTCGAACATGTGTTGCCGCCAGCTTTCTCGGATGGCCCGATTCATGATCTCGCAGGGCGGATCTCGGTGCAGGTCGATCCGGTCCTGGAGGCGGCCTTTCCGGGCTTACGACGCTGCGCCGTCGTGGTCGAGACGACCGACGGTGCCCGGCACAGTTCGGACCTCTTCGAGGCGCCCGGGGAGCCGGACGACCCGCAGTGGACGGCCATCATCGACGCGAAGTTCGCGCGCCACGCCGGTGGACTAACCCCAGAGAGCCCGCTGGGGCATCTGCTGACCTGAGCACTCTCCGGTGATCTTGACGTAATTGTCGGTTCAGCGGCCCATTAGGGTCTTTGAACCGACAAGAACGTCAAGATCACGGCGAAATGGCTCCTTGGACGTCAGGCGGCGGGGTGACGACGGTGAGTGGGTGAGATTGCGCCCAGCTGCGCTGTAGCACCTGCAGAATTTCATCGGCCGGCTGGGCGCCTGCAATCCCGTACCTGTGGTCCACGACGAAGAACGGAACCGCGCTGATCCCCAGCCGCGCTGCCTCGGCCTGGTCTGCTCGAACCGCGCCGGCGTAGCGCTGGTCGGCCAGCGCCTGGCGAACCTCATCGGCGTCGAGCCCCGCCTCGGCGGCGAGACGGGCCAACACGGTTGGGTCACCGACGGCTTCCCCTTCAGAGAAGTACGCGCGCAGCAGCCGCTCCTTGACCGCGTCCTGCACCCCTCGCTCCCCAGCCAGATGGATCACCTGGTGGGCGTCGAAGGTGTTGGCCCTGATCGCTTTCGCGAAGTGGAAGTCGAGCCCCTCGGCGGACGCAGCGTCGGTCATCGTGTCGAGCATCTGCTGAGCTCCGGCGCGGCTGGTGCCGTACTTGCGGGCCAGTCGGTCGGCATAATCCCCTGAATCGGCATAGCCACCTGGATCGGCATTGCCACCTGGATCGGAGTAGTCGCCCTCTTCGGTGTGATCTTCCGCCGTACCTGACCGTGCGCCCGGGTCGAGCTCGAAGCTCTTCCATTGCACGTCGATCTGATCGCGATGCGCGAAGCCGGCCAACGCTGCCTCGAACCGGCGCTTACCGATGTGGCACCACGGGCAGACCACGTCTGACCAGATCTCGACCTTCACAGCTGCCTCTCGTCGGCGGGTACTAGGCAGAGCAACGTTCCCAGCACCCGGTCGCATTCCGTCCCGGTCACCCGCACGCACTACCAGCGAACTCTCAGGTTGCACTCGGCCGACTCCCGGGCGGTCCGACGACGGTGGCAGGTACCCACAGAAGGAGATCCACCATGAACCCTCCCCCGGAGACCATCTCATCGCGATCGTCGTGGCCGCCGCCGGCCTCAGCCTTTCCGGCCGCTTTCGCATTCAGCCCGCCCGCGGCACCCCCCGCGCCGCCGACGTTGACCGGACCGCCGACGTTGACC
>JACCQS010000311.1 GCA_013814015.1 Geodermatophilaceae bacterium
GTCCGCGCGGCGCTGACGGACGCCGAGTTGGTCACTACCGGTTCGGCGTACGCCGTGTCTCCGGGTCGGGTGACCAAACCCGACGGCACGCCCTACCGCGTGTTCACCCCGTTCTCCAAAGCCTGGCAGGCGCACGGATGGCGAGATCCGGCCAGCACGCCACGGACGATCAGCTGGTCATCCGACGTCCGCAGTGACCCGTTGCCGACCGCTGTGCAACGCAGTGGCCTGACCCTGCCTGCGCCCGGCGAGCGGGCGGCTCGAAAGGTCTGGAAAGCCTTTCGGGAGGAGAACATCACCGGCTACTCCGTGGATCGCAACCGACCCGATCTGGACCGTACGAGCCGGCTCTCGCCGTACCTGCATCTGGGCTGTATCCACCCCCGGACCCTGCTCGCCGACCTCGCCGGCCGGACCGGCAAGGACGCGCAATCGTTCGTCAACGAGATCGCTTGGCGAGAGTTCTATGCCGATGTCCTGTGGCATCAACCGGATTCGGCGCGCGACTATCTGCAGCCGCGATTCAAGCAGATGACCTACAGCTCCGGTCAGACCGCAGAGAAGCACTTCACCGCCTGGACGCAGGGCCGGACCGGATACCCGATGGTCGATGCCGGGATGCGCCAATTACTGGCCGAGGGATGGATGCACAACCGGGTACGGATGCTGGTCGCCTCGTTCCTCGTCAAGGACCTGCACCTGGAGTGGACCCGCGGCGCGCGCTGGTTCATGCGACATCTGGTCGACGCCGATCTGGCGTCCAATCAGCACGGCTGGCAGTGGGTCGCCGGCTGCGGAACCGATGCCGCACCCTATTTCCGAGTGTTCAATCCGGTCCTGCAGGGCAAGAAGTTCGACCCGAACGGGGACTACGTACGTCGGTACGTGCCTGAGCTGCGTGACATCGAGGGTGGCCAGGACGGCGGAATTCACGAGCCGTGGGATCTCCCGGGCGGTGTGCCGTCGGGCTATCCCGAGCGCATCGTCGACCACTTCGCCGAGCGGGACGTCGCACTCCAGCACTACGCGGCGCTCGGGGACTGATGAGGTCTCGGAGCAGTCAAAGGCCACGCGCCGGGAGGCCCGCAGGCAACCCGGCGCGTGGCGTGGCGCAGCGCTATGCGATCAGCGGTTGATGCTTTTCTTGTTCCGGCCCATCAGCGTTGCAACGAGCACGACGAGAATCGCCGCCACGATGATGCTGATGATCCAGCGGATCCAGTCCACGCCGTCGGTCTCGGCCACGCCGAGCGCGGCGGAGACGTACCAGCCGATCAGGACTCCTCCGATACCCGCCAGGACGGTGGCCCAGAGCGGGGTGTTGTCCTTGTCGCCGGGCGCAACGAACTTGCCCAGCAGACCGATGATGATGCCGGCAACGATTACACCGATAACTTCCATGTCACGTCCTTCCCAGACGTAGACACCGTTCATCAGCGAACGATGCGGTATCAGAATGCCCTATCCGGGGCGCAAATAAACACTCGACACGGTGAGGGTTTTCTTAGGGACGATGCCTACGAGACGCGCTCGGCGGCAAGGGCATCCCTAACCTTGACACGGCCGCCCTTACCTAGTAAGGCACCGGAGTAGATGCGCCCGCCAATGCGCACCACGGCCACGATCGTGGCGAGCATCAGAATCACGGCGAGCACGATCTCCCACCACGCCACGGAGCCGGTGGCCACTCGGACCGGCATGACCATCGTCGATAGCGCCGGTAGGAACGAGGTCACCTTGGCCAACGTGCCGTTCGGATTCTGGCCGGCGGTGATTGCGAGCACCAGGGCGGCAACCAGGATCAACGTCATCGGCAGGAGCACCGTCTGCAGGTCCTCCTGGCGGCTCACCAGCGCACCGCAGACGGCGAACAGCGCGGCAACCAGGGTGAACCCGAGGACGAACCAGCCGAGCACCTGTACGACGGTGGCGATAGCCGCACCGGGAACAGTGATGACGTCGAAGGCGATCGCTCCACCCAGGCCGGCCGCACAGATGATGAGCAGTTGGGCGAAGGCCAGCACCCCCAGTCCGATGATCTTTCCGGCCAGCAGTTGCCAGGGTTTGACCGCGGCCAGCAGGACCTCGATGACCCGACTCGCCTTCTCCTCAACCACCCCTTGAGCGATGAACTGTCCGAAGAAGATCAGCAGCGTGTAGAGCAGCAGGATCGAGACAAAGGCCACGAGCCCTTTCTCGTCCGCGGCATCTGCTGCTGGTTGCAGCGACATCACGTCCAGTGCAACAGGTTGCAAGATATCGGGATTCACGCCCTCGTCGGTAAGACGTTGCGCAAGGGTGAGGCCGTTGATCGCTCCGCTGATGGCCGCGCCCAGGGCGTCGTCGAGCGACTCGTTCACAAGCACGGAGTTGCCGTCGACGACGGCGGCATCGATCTCCTCGCTCTGCACCGCCTCTCGCGCAGTGGACTCGTCGTCGTACTCGGTCACCTCGGCGTCCAGGCCGAGTGCGTCTGCCTGTTCCTCGATTGCTGCCGAGAAATATTGCGGCCCACCGGTGATGCCGACGGCCACGCTGCTTGCCCCGGACTGGATGAGCACCTGGAAGACGACCGAGCCCATGATCAGCACGATGATGAAGATCGAGGAGACGATGAAGCCCTTGTCCTTGAGCCGGGTCAGGATCTCCCGCCGAGCGACCAAGCCGACGATGTGCGAGCTCGTCATCCGCACATCACCCGTCCGGTCGTAACTGGACGTATCCGCAGTGTGTTCGTCCACGCCGGCTGGATGGCTCACGCGGCCACCGCCTCACGGCATCTGATTGCTCGGCTTGGACCGCGCTCCGCTCCTCGCTCGCTGGCGCTCGCTGCGATGCTCACGCGGCCACCGCCTCACGGAAAATCTCCACCAATGTCGGCTGACGCCAGCCGAAATGGGACACCGGTCCGGACGTCATGGCCGCCGAGAGCACGTCCTGGTCGCGACCGGGATCGTCCAGTTGCAGCAGCACCTCACCGTCCCGATCGGAGTCCACCCGGACGTACCCGAGGTCGCGGGCCCACCGCCCGTCCGAGCCGGGAATCACCACCCGGAGCTGCCGGTTGGCCTCGCGCTCTCGAAGTTGGCCCACGGTCCCAGAAGCGACGATCTTCCCGCCGGCCAGGATGCCCACGGCGTCGCAAAGCCGTTCCACGAGGTCGAGTTGGTGGCTGGAGAACAGCACCGGCACCCCGCGGGAGCGGCGCTCGGCCAGGTTCGCTGCCAAGGCGTCGACTCCGGTCGGGTCAAGGCCGGAGAACGGCTCGTCGAGGATGAGCACATCTGGATTGCTGACCAGTGCGGCCGCCAGTTGCACCCGCTGCTGGTTGCCCAGTGAGAGTTTCTCCAAAGCGTCCTTCGAGCGCTCCCCCAGCCCCATACCCTCGAGTAGAAGGCTCGCCGACTTTCTGGCCGCTGCGGTGTTCATTCCGTGCAAGCGGCCGAAGTACTCCAGTTGCTCGACCACCGGCATTTTGGGATAGAGCCCCCGTTCCTCGGGCATGTAGCCAATCCTGCGGCGCACCTCCAGATCGACCGGCTGCTGCTTCCAGCGCACCTCACCGGCATCGGCGCGGGCTAAGCCCAGGGCGATCCGCATCGTCGTGGTCTTGCCCGCCCCGTTGGCGCCGCAGAAGCCGTACATCTGCCCGGGAGCGACGGTGAAACTGACGTCGTCGAGCACCAGATTTGTGCCGTACGACTTGCGCAGTCCGTCGAATTCCAGCATGTAACAGGACCCTAGAGGGAGGCCGACTGGGCCTCTGGCCCACGGTCGTCGAAGCGGTACCGCCAGAAGGTCGGGACGGCGATCGCGACAACCGCCATCGCGACCACGATGAACACGCCGCCGCTGACCATCGTCGCGGGGATGGTCAGGGATGCGGCCATGGCGCCGGCGCGCAGGTCACCCAGTCGCGGCCCACCGGCCACGACGACGATGAAGACTCCCTGCATGCGGCCACGCATCACATCGGGCGCACCGGACTGCAGCATCGAGGTACGCAGCACCGCGCTGACCATGTCCGCCGCACCGGATAGCGCGAGATAGAACACTGCCCCTAACAGTGAGGCCGTCACGCCGAACAATGCGACGGCGATTCCCCACACCGCGATCGCTACCAGGATGACCGCGCCTTGCCGCTGCACCCGGGCCACCGGCCCGGACAGCACGCCCGCGAGGACCGCGCCGATCGACATCGCCGCGAAGAGCCAGCCCAAAGCATTCGAGGAATCCGCGAAGGTGGTGTCGGCCAGCTCCGGAAAAACCGCCCGAGGCATGCCGAAGACCATCGCGATGATGTCGACCACGAAGGTCATCAGCAGCGCCGGCTGAGTGCGCAGAAAGGTGAAACCCTCTCCGACGCTGCGCACCGCCCCCGTCAGGTTGATCCGACCTCCGCCACCGTCGGGCATCAGCGACGGCAGGCCGCGAAGCAACGGCAGGGCGATCAGGAGCCCGATCGCGTCCACCGCGTAGGTCAACTGCAGGTCACCTGCCCCGATCAGCAGACCGGCGATCAGCGGGGCGCCGATGATGCCGGCTTGGGTAACCGTCATGTTGAGCGCGTTCGCGGCCGGTACCCGGGGGAGGCCCACCAGCGCCGGGATGGTTGCACTGCGGGTCGGAGCGTTCACCGCGAAGCACGCCGACTGGAAGAAGACCAGTACCCAGAGCAGGCCCAGCGAGCCGCCGCCCGGCAACAGCGACTGCAGGTACAGCCCGATCGCGGTCAGGGCGGCACCCGTGGAGGTGATCAGCAGCAGCAGCCGACGATCCACCGCATCGGCGATCGCGCCGCCGAGGAGGCCGAAGATCACCAGCGGGACCAACGCGACGACCGAAGTCAGGCCGACGGCCAGGGACGAGCCGGTGAGCAGGTAGGCCTGCAC
>JACCQS010000469.1 GCA_013814015.1 Geodermatophilaceae bacterium
CTGCTGCTCCGGCCGACCGTGCGCCATCCCGATCTGTCGGAGGTCTTCAAGCAGGTGGACGGCCGGGCCATGCACCTGAAACTGATCCGCGACGAGGACGGCCGACCGACCGACGCACTGCATGTGCATGGGTACGCGCCCTCGTCGGACATCGCCGTGCTGGAGAGGGCCATCTGGGCGGACATGGGCGGGGAGGACACGGTGCCCACAGGCCTCGGGTTGATCGGCAGCGACGACCGCAATGAGCCGCTGGCAGTCACTCAGCTGCTGCTGCTCTACCACCTGATCGAGGCCGCCCGCTGAGCGTCGGCTATTCCTAGCGGCCTCAGGAGGCCTCCTTCCGGAGGTAGCTAGCAAACTTCCCCACTCGGTGTCTGGAATGCTCCCGGCGTGGTCGAGTTCATCAACGTTCCTGCGTTCATCGCCGGTCTGCCGAAGGCGGAGTTGCACGTCCATCTGGTGGGGTCGGCGTCGGTTTCGACCGTCCTCGAGTTGGCCCGGCGACATCCCGATTCCGGCGTCCCGACCGAGCCTGCGGCGTTGACCGCGTTCTATGAGTTCACCGACTTCGCGCACTTCGTCGAGGTCTATATCGCGGTCAACTCGCTGGTACGGACGGCCGAGGACATCGAGGCTCTGATCGTCGGGATCAGTGCAGACATGGCCGCTCAGAATGTCCGCTACGCCGAGGTGACAGCCACCCCGGACAGTCATCTGCTGGTCGGCATCGCCGCTGAGGACATCGCCGCGGCGTACACCATCGGTCGTGCCCGTGCGCTGGCTGAGCACGGTGTGGAGCTGGCCTGGATCTTCGACATCCCGGGCGAGCTCGGCCTGCCCTCAGGGCTGCGCACGATCGACTGGGTCGAGCAGCACGCGCCCGAGGGAAGCGTGGCTTTCGGCTTGGGCGGACCGGAGCAGGGCATCGGCCGGCCGCAGTTCGCGGCAGTGTTCGCCAGGGCGCGCGCCCTCGGTCTGGCCAGCGTTCCGCACGCCGGCGAGACGACCGGACCGGAGACCGTCTGGGATGCGATCAATTCCCTTGCCGCGCAACGCATTGGGCATGGCATTGCGGCCGCCCAGGATCCGGCGCTGATGGACTATCTGGCCGAGCACGCTATCGCGCTCGAGGTGTGCCCGACGTCCAACCTGCGTACTCGGGCGGTCGCCCGGATCGAGGACCATCCCTTCCCGGTGCTGCGCGAGGCGGGCATCACCCTCACCCTGAACTCCGACGATCCGGGGATGTTCGACACGACGTTGTGCCATGAGTACGAGCTGGCCCACACCGTCTTCGGGTTGTCCTCGGTGGACCTGGCAGACCTTTCTCGTACGGCCGTACGGGCGTCCTTCCGCACCGAGACCGGCAAGCGCGAGCTGCTCGCCGAGATCGACGCCTACGAACGCGCCAAGCTCTCCAGCCACCCTTGACACACCTTGAAGCGTCACTGGGAAATCGGCGGAGGGGTCAGCGGCGGCGGGCGAGGTCCGCGGCGCCCACGATCCCGGCCTCGGCTCCGAGTTCGGCCAGCGCCACTTTCGGCGCTTCCCGGTACGCGCGTGCGGTGAGACCGGACAGAAACGCCTCCTCGGTCGGACGGCGGAGCAGCTCTCCAGCATGTGACACGCCCCCGGCGAGGACGAACATGTCGGGATCGAGCAAAGCGGCCAGCGAGGCCAGCCCGCGGCCGAGCCACGTTCCGATCACCTCGAAGGCTTCCAACGCGGCCGGATCACCTTCCTGGGCAGCCTGAGTCACCTCGGGACCGGTGATGCCTTCCGGCCCGCCGTTGCCGAGTTCCAGCAGACGTCTGCCGTAATCGGGTGAGACGTCGGCCAGGTCACGGGCCTCCCGGACCAGCGCCCGACCGCTGCCATAGCGCTCGAGACAGCCGCGATTGCCGCAACCGCAGCGGCGGCCATCGGGCACAACCGTCATGTGCCCGATCTCGGCCGCCATCCCGTTGTGCCCGCGATAGAGCTCACCGTCGAGGACTACGCCTCCACCGATCCCGGTGCCGATGGTCAGCAGCACCATCGAGTCGACCTCGCGCGCCGCTCCGAATCGCGACTCTCCCCACGCTGCGGCATTCGCGTCGTTCTCCACCACCGCCGGCAGCCCAGAACTCTGTTCGATGGTTGCCCGGAGCGGGCTGTTGCACCAGGCCAGGTTCGGTGCAAACACGACAGTGGAACGTTGGGCGTCGATGAATCCGGCAGCGCCCAACCCGATCGTCGTGACCTCGTGGGAGGCACGGAGTTCGGCGATCAGCTCGAGAATGACTTCGACGGTTTTCGCCGGGTCGTCGGCGGGTGTCTCGCGCAAAGCAGTGGCGAGGACGGCGCCTTCGGAATCAACGACGCCGGCGGCCACCTTCGTACCGCCGACATCCACGCCGATGGCCAGGCTCATGA
>JACCQS010000389.1 GCA_013814015.1 Geodermatophilaceae bacterium
TCCATCGCCAGGGTGAAGCCTTGGCCGATCTCGCCGAGGATGTTCTGCTCGGGTACGGCCACATCGTCGAAGACCAGCGCGGCCGGCCCCCACTCCCCCATCGTGTCGATCGGCTCGGACTTCCAGCCCATGTCCCGGTCGACCAGGAACGCCGTCACGCCGCCATCGGCGCCCTTCTCCTTGTCGGTGACGGCGAAGACCATGGTGAAGTCGGCATCGTTGCCGCGGGTGATGAACGTCTTCTCGCCCCGGATGATCCAGGCGTCGCCCTCCTTTCGGGCCGACGTGGTGATCGCCTTGGCATCCGACCCGGCGCCGGGCTCGGTGATCGCGAAGCAGGAGACCTTGTCCCCGGCGATGACGGGGAGTAGGTAGTGCTCGGCCTGCTCGGGTGTGCAGTGATAGAGGATGTTGTCGGCGTACCCGCCCAGGTAGAACGGAACGAACGTCCGGGCGAGCTCCAGGCTGATCAGCGCGGTCATGACCGGACCCAGGCCCATACCGCCGTACTCCTCCGGTGTGTTGATCCCCCAGAAGCCAGCCTGCTTCGCCTTGTGCTGCAACCCTTTCAGGGTTGCCCGGTCGACGCCGACCTCGCCGGCGCGCTCCTTGCGGAGGCACTCGGTCTCCAGCGGCATAACCTCGCGTTTGACGAAATCACGTACGGTGTCGCGGATCGCCCGCTCTTCCTCGGTCAGTCCGAAGTCCATGAGCCGACGCTACCGCCCGTCTGCGTCGAAGTCGTCGACCAGCCGTTTCGGCGCTCGCGAGCGCCAAGCATCGGTGAGCAGGTCCAGGAGTTCATCGGCGTCGATCCGGTTCATTCGCACCAGGATCGCGCTGTACCCGTCGTAGTGCGCTGTGGTGAAGAACGTGTCCGGGTTCGAGGCGATCAGCGCTTCCTTCTCACCGACGTCTGCACACCACAGCATCAGCACCCCGGGCTCCTCGTGCAATCGGGCGAATCCCTTGGTGCGCACCCGAAATCCGGGCATCCCGTATGAGGACTTCTCGTTCGTCTCGGGCAATGACAGCGCGGCCGTACGTACCTCGTCCTCGGAGACCATGCCGTCATTGTGGCGGTCTCTCACAGCATCGGGACGAGGCCGCCGGGCAGTCATGTGATCGACTGCCCTGGTGGCTGCACCGACTCGGCGCACGCTGGCTGTCGCCAGCGCTCCAGCGGTCTTCGTGCTGTTGTGGAGCACCGGGTTCATCGGGGCGAAATACGGCCTTCCGTACGCCGAGCCGTTCACCTTTCTCGCCCTTCGACTGCTGATCGCCAGCGCGCTGCTGTGGCTGGTCGTCGCGATCACCCGGTCGGAACGACCCCGCACGAGCGCGCAGTGGGGCCGCTCCGCCGTGACCGGCGTCCTGCTGCACGCCGGCTATCTCGGCGGAGTCTTCTGGGCGATCGACAACGGACTGCCCTCCGGGGTGTCGGCGGTGATCGTCAGCCTGCAGCCGGTGGTGGTTGCCGCCCTGGCGAATCGGCTGCTCGGCGAACGACTGAGCCGGTGGCAGTGGGTCGGGCTGGTGCTCGGTGTGATCGGTGTGGTGCTCGTTCTCGCACCTGGTCTGCTCGATGCCGGCCGGTCAGCCGACTTCCCGATCCTGGGAATCGTGGCGTGCCTGGTCGCGTTGGCCGCCGGTACGGCCGGGACGATTCATCAGAAGCGGCACGGCGACGGCATCCCGTTGGCCAGCGGTACGGCGGTGCAGTACCTCGCCGCTGCGGCGTTGGTCGCGGTCCTGTCGGTGGGCTTCGAGTCCCAGACCATCGAGTGGACCCTGGAGTTCAGCCTGGCGATGGTGTGGCTGGTCTTCGCCCTGTCCCTCGGTGCGGTCCTGCTGCTGTTGTTCCTGCTGAAGCGGGGCAGCGCATCCGGGGTGTCGAGCTTGTTCTACCTGGTGCCACCCGCCACGGCGATCGAGGCCTACCTGCTCTTCGGTGAGGACCTGGCGCTTGTCAGCATCCTCGGCGTCATCGTCACCGCCGCCGGAGTCGCCCTGGCCCTGCGCAAGCCGCGTCCTGCGCAGCCCGACCGATCCTGAGTGCGGCGTACGGGGGGCAGACCGGGGCGGGCGGCGGCGCGAGGCACCACGTGCACCATTCCGGAATCGGGACAGGTGCATTCGGCGTACGGCGCCGTCCCGTCCGGGTACCAACGGTCGGGTCGCGGCTCAGCGATCCCAGGGTGGGTCGTCACCCATCTTGTCGTAGTAGCGGGCCAGGTGTCCTCGTACGCGGGGGGCCTCGTCCTCGGGTAGGTCCACGCCGCCGCGCGAGCCCTGCATCCACGCCGCCTCGGCTGAGGATGAGCCGAACACCAGCGATCGAGATGCCCATGTCTGGTACGACGGGTCGGCCCGGGACAACTTCGGCCCCATATGCAGGTGCCACCCGACCTGGACCACTGCCAGATGTCGTCGGCCTGATCGGGACTGTGTGCTGACGGGACAACCGGCGCCATGCGAGGCTAGAGCCATGAGCCAGAGCGACGACACCACGCCGTACAACA
Source organism: Geodermatophilaceae bacterium (assembly GCA_013814015.1). Lineage (GTDB taxonomy): Bacteria > Actinomycetota > Actinomycetes > Mycobacteriales > Geodermatophilaceae > JACCQS01. The sequence continues at coordinate 2,523 of JACCQS010000389.1, forward strand.
CCTACAGCGTCGATGAGGAGACCCAGCTGCAGGCCGAGGACACCCTGGTGGACCGCAACGTCGACGACGTGCTGGACGAGGGCTACACCGCACCGGAGAAGTGGTCGCCCGGTCAGGGATTCGGCACCACCGCGGAGGAAGAGGAACACGGGGAGTCCCTCGACCAGCGACTGGTCCAGGAGCAGCCCGATCCCGCCGTGGCCGAGGTCGAGCAGGCCGCCGCAGCCGGCATGGACGGCGAGGACCCGGTCGACGACGAGATCGACACCGACCTGGACACCGACCTCGACGGTGCGGGCGCCTCGGTCGATGACCAGATCGGCGAACTGATCGACGACCAGGTGGGTGAGGACCGAGCCGGACGACTGGTGGCACCCGACGAGGGCGCACACACCGATGTCGAGGGTCAGCTCAATGCCGAGGACGTGGGAATCGACAGTGCAGCGGCCAGCGCCGAAGAGGCAGCCATGCACGTCGTACCCGACGACGCCTGACCGACTGGGGAAACTCCGCGCGGCCGGCAGTGCACCCGTTCTAGGCGCTTTCACCCCGACGGGTCAGGTGCACTGCGGGCAATTCAGGTGCAACGCCTCGATCAGGAGCGGGCTTTCGCGCTCGCCCGGTTGTTGGCCTTCTGGATCGCGTCCACCAACTCGTCCTTGGTCATCCGGGACCGACCGGGTACGTCGAGCCGCTTCGCCACGTCCTGCAGGTGCTTCTTGGACGCGTTAGCATCGACACCGCCGGCGGTCTCCCGAGAGGTGTTGACGCCGCCCTCAGCCTGCTTGTCGGACGGGCCTTTCTTGCCGCCCTCCTTGGGCTCCCAGTGGTCGCCGACCTTTTCGTGGGTGTGCTTGAGCGCGGAGAACGCGACCCGGTGTGCGCGCTCGGCATCGCCATACTGATCGGCTGCCGAGTCGTGCGCCTTCGCGAAGGTCTGCTGGGCGTGGGCGTCCGAGCGCTGCAGGGTGCTGGGCAACTCACTCTCTTTCGCTTTGCCGCTCTTCGTTGTCTTGGGCATGTGGTGGCCTTACCCTGCGGGCTGCGGCGTACACATTCGAGCGACCGTCTTCACGCCATGGGATCTCCGTGACTATTCTGCCGATCTGCTGGCGGCCAAGGACCACGTCAACGTCTTCCTGTACGACGCCGCGATCGTCCCCGATCCGGAGGGCATCATCACCGGCGGACTCGACAACAAGACCGCTCGTACCGTCGCCTTCCGCCAGGGCGAGGCGATCAACGCGCCTGCCCTCAGCGCGATGTTCAAGCAGATCATCGCCAACAACCGCGCCGGTGGCTGGCGCAAGCTCAAGGGCAAGGGCTAGTCAGCGAGTTCGAGCCCGAGCGGGATCGGCTAGCTACCCGACCCCAAGGGCCTGGCCTGGAATCCGCCCAGCAGCGCGGCGAACTGGCTCGCGTAGTCCGAGGCCATGATCTCGAAGGTCATGTCCTGGCCTTGGCCGGGTGAGAAGAGCCGAAACCCGGTGACCTGCGATGTGTTTCGACGGCCAGTTGCAAACCCGCGCGTTCGAAGGCGCCGATCTCATCCTTGAGTTTCAGCCGGCCCATGATCATCCGAATCGTGAACACATGAATCAGGGATCGACCTGGTCAGGCCGTCCAAGATGAGGTCCAGCCCGAACTCGAACTCC
>JACCQS010000442.1 GCA_013814015.1 Geodermatophilaceae bacterium
GCTCCGGGCCGAACCCGCCCTCGACGACCGGTCCGGGCAGCCGCGAGCGCACCGCAGTGGAGAAGCCGCCGTTGCGTCCGTCGGTCCACTGCATCGGAGTCCGTACGGCGTACCGCCCCTCGGCGGCGAGGTTCTCACCCATCCCGATCTCCTCGCCGTAGAAGAGCACCGGCGTGCCGGGCAGGGAGAACAGCAGGCTGTAGACCATCCGCAGCCGTCGCGGGTCACCGTCCAGCATCGGTGGCAGCCGCCTACGCAGGCCGCGGCCGTAGATCTGCATGGTCTCCTGCGGCCCGAAGGCGGCGAAGACCTCCTGTCGCTCCGCGTCGCTGAGCTTGTCCAGCGTCAACTCGTCGTGGTTGCGCACGAATGTCGCCCATTGGCTGTCCGGGGACGTCTTCGGCCGAGTGAGCAGCGCCTTGGCCAGCGGGCGGGCGTCGGAACGGGCCAGGGCGAGGTACAGCTTCTGCATGCCGATGAAATCGAAGAGCATGGTCAGCTCGTCACCTTCGGTGCCGCCGAAGAACTTCTGCTGATCCTTGTGCGGCAGGTTGACTTCGCCGAGCAGCACGGCGTCGCCGGTACGCCGGCCGATGAAGGCGCGCAGCGCCCGCAGGTACTCGTGCGGGTCGGGCAGCCCCTTCGCGCCGCTGTCGATCCCGGCCGTGTCCAGGAAGAACGGCACCGCGTCCACTCGGAATCCGGACACCCCGAGCTCGAGCCAGAAACCCATGATCTTGGCGACCTCGTCCCGTACCGCCGGGTTGGCGACGTTGAGGTCGGGTTGGTGCTTGTAGAACCGGTGCAGGTAGTACTGCCCCGCCTTGTCGTCGAAGGTCCAGATGCTCGTCTCCTGGTCCGGGAAGACGACGTCCTTCTTGCCGCTCGTGGGTGCGGTGTCCTGCCAGACGTACCAGTCGCGGTAGGGCGAGCTGCGGCTGGCGCGGGCCGAACGGAACCAGGGGTGCTTGACCGACGTGTGGTTGACGACCAGATCGACGATGACCCGCATCCCGCGATCCCTTGCCGTACGGACCATTTCGACGAAATCACCGTGATTGCCCAGCCGCGGGTCCACGCCGTAGAAGTCGGTGATGTCGTACCCGTCGTCGCGGTCCGGGCTCGGATAGAACGGCATGAGCCACAGGCATGTGATGCCGAGTTCGGCCAGGTAGTCGATCCGCTGGATCAGCCCAGGCAGGTCACCGCAGCCATCGCCGTTCCAATCGAGAAAAGTCTCGACGTCCAGGCAGTAGATGACCGCGTTCTTCCACCACAGGTCGCTGGTGTCGGTGATCCTCACGGCGTGCTGACCTCCAATTGTGGAAGCACGTGTTGGCCGAAGACGTCGAGAAACTCGCCTAGTTCCTGCCCGACATGGTGCAGGTAGATCTCGTCGAAGCCGAGATCGATCAGTTCCTGCAGCCAGGCCGCGTGCTGGGCCGGGTCGCTGGAGACCAGCACGCTGGCGCGCATGGCCTCGGGGGGTACGTGCGTGGCGGCGATGTCGAAGTGCTCGACCATCTCGAGATCCCAGGACACCGGCGGGGCGAACACGTTGGTACGCCATTGCTCGTGCGCGATGCTCAGTGCGGTGTCTTCGTCGCGGGCATAGGACAGGTGCACCTGTAGATGCAGCTTTCCCCGGCCGCCGGCTTCGCGATAGGCGTGCACCATGTTCCGCAACTTGTCCGGAGGCTGGTTGACGGTGATCAGTCCGTCAGCCCACTCCGCGGCCCAGCTGGCGGTGGGCACCGAGCATGCCGCCGCTATGAGCAGCGGGGGATCGTCGGGCAAGGTCCAGACTCGGGCCCGATCCACCGTGACCAGCCCGTCGTGGCTGACCTCCTCCCCGGCATGCAGGGCCCGGATGATGTCCACGCACTCTCGTAGCCGGGCGTTGCGAATGTCCTTGCGTGGCCAACCCTGCCCGGTGATGTGCTCGTTGGACGCCTCGCCGGTGCCCAAGGCGACCCAGAACCGGCCCGGATACATGGCGGCGAGGGTGGC
>JACCQS010000472.1 GCA_013814015.1 Geodermatophilaceae bacterium
CTGAGATCAACATCGCCGGCGCTCAGGTCAGCCGAGCTGATGCCGGTGGTGAGGCGCTGATGGCCATCACCACCGACTCCGAGGTTGCACCGGAACTGCTGGCCACGATCGCCGAGCGGATCGGTGCCCGTGATGCCCGGCTGGCCAACCTGACCTCATGAGCGCACACCAGTCTCGAAACGGAGGCACAGTGCGGATGCGGAGACGAAAGGCTGATCAAGAAAAGTTCCGTCGACTTGGACAATGGGTGCCGTTGACCGGTTACTCTCCGTCGGGGTTGTGGTGCGGCGGTTGGTAGGGCCATCGCAGGTCACGCCGGGGGCACTCACGCGCTCGGCGCTGACACACTGGACAGACTTCCTCGATGGGGCGGACGTGAGTCGAACAGTTGGACGAGGCCGGAGTCGGATCGCGCTGATCGCGTTGACCGCTGCTGTGGTCTCGTCAGTCGGGATGGGCACCGCTACCGCGGCACCCACCACGCCAGGCGGTGCAGGACCGTCCGTCGATGTCAATCTCAGCGAGGACCAACGCGCCGCTTTGCAACAGGCAGTGCAACAGAGCAGGACGCTAGGCAACCTGCCCTCCTCCGGTCAATACGGCTTCTTCGTCGAACTGGACGCGGACTCGTCGGGTGCGGTCTTCCAGGCCACCGAGAGTCAGGGCCAGACCGCGGCCGGTGCGGCCGCCAGGGCGGCTAAGTCCAGGATCGCCGGGCTGCAGGATTCCTTACTGACGAGGCTTCCTACGCTGCGGGGGAACACCCAGGTGCTGTACCGCACGTCTGCGATCTCTGCGGGCGTCGCAGTGCTGACTGACGTGACCAACTACCGCGCACTGTTGAGCCTGCCGGGCGTCAGGACGGTCTACCCGATCGCTCCGAAGACGATTGAGAATGCCGGCGTGGCGGACCTGGTCAACGCCCCAGAGGTGTGGGAATCGTTGGACAACACCGGACAAGGAGTCGACGTCGGGATCATCGACACCGGAATTGACTACACCCACACCGACTTCGGTGGGTCGGGATCGGTCGGGCAGTACAACCTGCTCCGCCGCCTTGAAGACCGGCCTGCCCCTGCCCGCGTCTTTCCGAATGCCAAGGTGGTGGGGGGCTTCGACTTCGCCGGCGACGACTACAACGCCAGCGACCCGACCTCCGTGCCCCAGCCCGACCCCAATCCGCTTGACTGCAATGGCCACGGCTCGCACGTCGCCGGCACGGCCGCAGGCTATGGCGTCAACGAGGACGGCAGCACCTACTCCGGCCCTTACGACACGAGTCTGGACCTCAAATCTCTGCGGATCGGTCCGGGCATCGCGCCCGAGGCAAACCTCTGGGCGCTGCGGGTCTTCGGCTGCGAGGGCTCGACCAACGTCATCGGCGCGGCAATGGAATTTGCCGCCGACCCGAATGGCGACGGCTCGATCGAGGACCGGCTCGACGTCGTGAACCAGTCGCTGGGCACGGACTACGGCATCGTCGACGACGCCGATGGTGTTCTCGCCGGCGAGTTGATGGAGCTGGGCATCATGATGGTGTTCTCCGGCGGTAACGCCGGGGACACATACGACATCGGCGGCTCGCCGGGTAACAACCCGCGGGTGCTGTCGGTTGCCGCCACCGATGACGGCTTCGCGGTCTCCGACGGCTGGCAGATCGTCAACCAGCCCGAGCTGTTCGAGCCGGACGTCCGGCCTGGTCTGCGCTCGGTGGCTTTCGAGGGGGAAGGTGATCACACCGGTGACCTGGTGCTTCCAGTAGCCGGGGACGACCCCACCGCCTGCGCGCCACTGTCTGGCGACTACTCCGGCCAATTCCTGGTCATCGAAGCCGATGGCTTCGCCTGTGGGTCGGTCACCAAGTCCGCCAATGCCAAGGCTGCCGGCGCCGACGGGTTCGTCATCATCGCCGATGACGACTCTCTTGAAACCGGTATCACCGGTGACCCCGAGATTCCTGGAATCTTGATACGCGCTTCCGACGGTGAAGTTGTCAAGGATGCCCTAGTCGCTGGCGAGCAGCTGACGATCACCTTTGGTGACACGTTGGCGGGTGCGGCCCAGGTCAGCGACCCGGCGGCAGTGGACACGCTAGCCACGTTCAGCTCCCGTGGCGTCCGACAGTCGGTCAAGCCCGATGTCGCCGCCCCAGGCGTCAACACAGTCTCGGCCAGCGTCGGTACCGGTGACCAGACGCTGACGATCTCCGGTACGTCGATGGCAGCACCAGCCACCTCTGGACTTGCCGCGCTGATCCGCCACGAGAACCCGTCGTGGACTCCGGAGCAGGTGAAAGCCGACATCATGAACACGGCGGGCAACGACGTGTACGCCGAACGGAACCAGACTGGGCTCATCTACGCGCCGAACAGAGTGGGTAGCGGTCGAATCGACGCTCCCGCCGCTCTGTCGAACGAAGTCCTGGCTTATGTGCAGGACGAGTTCTCGGTCGTCTCCGCGAGCTTCGGCGTGGTCGAGGTCTCGAATCCATTCGCCACCCTGACGAAGACCATCGTCGTGGACAACCAGGGTGACACGGCGCAGACCTACGACCTGAGCTACGACTCGATCACCGATCAACCGGGTGTGCGGTACTCATTGAACCGCGGCAGTGTCACGGTCGCCGCGAACAGCACCGCATCTTTCGACATCCGGATGACGGCGACCAGGGCGTTGCTGCGAAAGACGATCGACCCGACCGTCTCACGCACTCAGCTCGATGTGCCGCGGCAGTATGTTGCTGACGACAGCGGTCGGATCCTGCTCACGCCGACGTCGGGGAACCACCCGCAGCTGCGGGTGCCGGTGCACTCCAACGTCAAGCCGGTGTCAACCCTGACCCAGTCGCTGGCGCCCTCCGGAGGCAACACGGGCGTCATCACGTTGGACGGTCAGGGTGTACGCAACGGCCAGCCAGGTGGTCTCACCTCGTACAACTCCACAGTGAGCGCCTTCTCATTGCTTGGCACCAGCCCGGTGATGCCGACGTGTGGCGTCGGTGTCATCACCGACTGTGTGGTGACCGAAGGCGAGCGTTCGGTCGACCTGGCGAACGTGGGAGTTGCTTCCGACGCCGCATTCTTCGGAGCGCGAGACAGGTACCTGTACTTCGCGGTGGCGGCGCACGGGAACTTCACCACTCCAGCCGCGTTCACCGATTACAGCGTCTTCATCGACAGCAGCGGTGACGGGGTGTGGGATTACCAGCTGCTCACCACCCGGTTCGCCGATGGCGCGGATCCGGTGGATGTGCCGGTGGTGATCGGCGCTGACCGGGACGGTAACCTGTTGCCCAGCAACGAGGAGCCGGCGATCACGTTCCTGAACGGGGCACCGGGGTCGTTCGACACGAATAGCTTCGACAACAACCAGGTGATCATGCCGTTCCCGGCTGCGGCGATGCCGAAGCTGCTCCTGAATCCCCGTTTCTCGTTCGGGGTCCAGTCGTCCAGCGACTTCGACACGGTGGACAACCTCGGTACGACGGTCACGGCCGACGGCTTCCCGGAACTTGCTGCCGACACGATGTCGTACAACGTGCGGAATCCAAGTCTGTCCTTCTCCGAGGGGACGGACCCGAGCCTGCCAGCGATCCTGGCTCTCTCCGGTGACGGAACGACCATCGGTGTGACCGTCGACGTGGCCAGCTATGTGGCCGATCGTGCAGTCGGCGGCCCGAAGGGCATCATGTTGGTGCATACGCACAACCCCAACGGCCAGCGCGTGGCACTGATCACACTGCCACCCGGGACCGACGGGAGGGTCATAGTCTGACTCGGAGCGAGTGAGCTAGGGGCCGCGGCTGACCGCCGCGGCCCCTAGCTGTTCTTCGCCTTCCATCGTCGAGAAGCAGCCGGCAAATGCCGACTCTTGCTGGCGTGGTCAGCGCTTGGTAGAAAGTTCCAGTCACGGCGAGGTAACGATCGCCGTACGATGCGCAGGTGGGTTGCGCTCGGCACCGCGCCGGGAGCGGGTCAGCACCCCGACCAGACCCAGGACACTCGCGCAGGTGGCCGTGAATCAGTTCGGATCGAGCGGGCTGCTAACTCGCGCGCGCTCGCGCATCGTCATCGTGAGCGCAGCGTCGGCGATCGTCCTAGGCGGATTGAGTGGTACCGCGTACGCCGAACCACTGAACCCTGATGGCGCGTCCGGGCCCGAGCTCACGCTGACCGACGTACAACAACGGCAACTGCGACAGGCACTCGGCGACCCGGCCTCGAACCTACCGGCCAGCGGCCAGATGGCCTTCTTGTTAGAACTGGATGCCTCCTCGACCGGGGAGGTGTTCAACCAGGACCTGCCTCGCGGTGAAGTAGCGGCCGAAGCAGCCGCCACAGCCGCGGCTTCCTCGATCGCGGCCCTGACCGATCAGGTCCTAGCTGACCTACCCCTGGTCGCGCCAAACTCCAGGGCGCTCTACCGGATGCATGCCGTGATTGCCGGGGTGGCGATCGAGACAGACGTCAGCAACTTCTCAGCGCTGTCCAGTCTGTCCGGCGTACGGGCGGTCTACCCGATCTCGCCCAAGCGGACAGACAACGCCGGCGCCTCCCAGCTGACCCGGGCCGCGCAGGTGTGGTCGGCCCTCAGCGAGACCGGTGAAGGCGCCTCGGTCGGCATCGTCGATACCGGTATCGACTACCTGCACGCCAACTTCGGTGGCCCGGGGACAGAGGCTGCCTACGCCGCACAGACGGATTCGGTTGCCCCGCCGCCCAGTCTCTATCCCAATGACAAGGTCGTCGGCGGCATCGACTTGGTCGGCGACAGCTACAACGCTGATCCCGACGACCCCGCGTACTCGCCGGTGCCCGTTCAAGACCCGAATCCGATGGACTGCAACGGGCACGGATCGCATGTGGCCGGCAGCGCGGCAGGGTATGGCGTCAACGCCGACGGGAGCACGTTCGCCGGATCTTACGAGGCCGACATCCCGTTGGAGACGATGCGCATCGGGCCCGGCATGGCGCCTGAGGCTGACCTCTACGCACTTCGGGTGTTCGGCTGTGTGGGCCCTAGCAACGCCACGGCCCTAGCCATCGAATGGGCGATGGACCCCAACGGTGACGGTGTGATCAGCGATCATCTCGACGTGGTCAACCTCTCCCTCGGCTCGGCCTACGGTATGGCCGATGACGGTGACAGCGTGGTGGTCAACCGCGCAGCCGAGCTGGGTGTCTCGATGGTCGTGTCTGCAGGCAACGCCGGTGACACCTTCGACATCGGCAGTTCCCCGGGCAATGCGTCGCGGGCGATCACCGTGGCAGCGTCCAACGACGGCTTCGGGACCTTCGACGGCTGGCGAGTTGACGACCCGACCCTGTTTGATCCTGACATCCGGCCCGGCCCGCGCTCGGCCGGCTACCTCACCCCCACGCCCAACGGGGTGCAGGGCGATCTCGCCCTTCCGATTGTCGGTGACGATCCCTCTGCATGCGAGGAACTCGACGGCGACTACAGCGGCAAGTTCCTGATCATCGACGCTGGCGGCTTGACATGCGGCGGGGTGACCATGAGCGATAACGCCGCGGCCGCGGGCGCCACGGGTTTCGTCGTCGTCTCCGACGACGACCTCCTCGAAACCGGGATCACCGGTAGCGCCGATATCCCGGGCATCCTGGTCACTGCCGGCGATGGCGAGATATTGAAGGACCAGGTCGCTAGCGGGGAAACCTTGGCGATCGAGTTCGGCGACAACCTCAAGAACTCAACTACCCACATCGCGCCCGGGCAGGAGGATCTGCTGGCATCGTTCAGCTCTCGCGGCGTGCGCCAGAGCAACGGTGTCAAGCCCGACGTCGCAGCTCCTGGTGTGACCACGTACTCGGTGGCCGCCGGAACAGGGAACCAGGGGGTGAACATCTCCGGGACCTCGATGGCCAGCTCGACAACTGCCGGTGTAGTCGCCCTGGTCCGGTCGGCGCATCCGAGCTGGACGACCGAAGAAGTCAAGGCGGCGGTGATGAACACCGCGAACGAGGACGTCTACACCGGCGAGAACCGGACCGGCGATATCTACGAACCCGACCGGGTCGGAGCCGGTCGGGTCGACGCGCTGGATGCGTTGAATACCGATGTGCTGGCCTACGTCCAGGACTCGCCGGGTGTGGTGAGCGCGTCCTTTGGGGTCATCGAGACCAGCAACGACAGCACGACGATGAAGCGCACGATCCAGGTGGTCAACAAGGGAAGGACCGCGCAGACCTTTGCGGTGACATACGTGCCGGCTGCCCAGCAACCTGCTCTTTCCTACGGTTTGAATAGGAACTCGGTCACCGTGGGTCCTGGAGGATCCACCATGGTCGTCGTCACTATCACAGTCAAGCGCTCGGAGCTGCGCAAGACTCTGAGCTCGACGATGGACGACACCCAGCAGGACACGCTGGTCGGCTTCGGAGGCCTGCCGCGGCAGTTTGTCGCTTCAGCTAGCGGGCGGGTTGTTCTGACTGCCAGCGCACCTGACTCCACCCAGCCAGAACTGCGGGTTCCGGTGCACGCCAATGCCAAGCCGTCTTCGACGCTGACCCAGTCGTTGTCCTCGTTCAGCGGGAACAGCGCCAGGCTGACCTTGTCGGGCCGGGGTGTGCTCAACGGCACACCCGGCACGCCGAACGCCTACGCGTCGCTGTCCAGCGCCTTCGAGCAGCTGGGTAC
>JACCQS010000474.1 GCA_013814015.1 Geodermatophilaceae bacterium
CGGTTTCCAGACGCTCCCTGGCGTTGTCCAGCCAGCTCTGGCAAACCTGGGCCAGTACCTCCCCGCGCTCCCACAGCGTCAGCGCCTGTTCGAGGGTCTGCCCACCCCCCTCGAGTGCTTCGACGATCGCGGCGAGTTCGTCTCGGGCCCGCTCGTAGCTCGGGGTCTCGGTTTCTCGGCTCGGATGGCTCACGTCGGTCATTATCGGCCGGACCTGGTGGTGCTTGGGTTGGCACGGCTGAGACTGGACTCTGCACGGGCGATGAGCGAGCCGCCGGCGACTCGGATGTGCAGCCGCTGCCCCTCGTCGACCGCGGCCGGTTCGCGTACGACATCGCCGTTGTCGGTGGTGATCACCGCGTAACCGCGGGACAGGGTGGCCGCCGGCGAGAGGGCGACGATCCGGGCGCGGGTGTGGGTTAGGTCTGCTTGGGCGTGGGCGAGTTGGCCGGCCAGTTGTCGCCGTGCCCTACTGCGGTGCGCCTCGACGCCTTTCCAACGATCGTCGAGCAGGCTCTCGGGATCAGCGAGCGCGGTGGCGCGGCGGATGCCGGCCAGCCACTGCAGGTCATGGCTGACTCGGCGAGCCACGTTCGTGTAGGACGCCTGGCGCAATCTCGCCAACCCGGTCTGCTCTGCCGCCAGGTCGGGCACGACCTTGAGGCCGGCATCGGTCGGCGTCGAGGCTCGTACGTCGGCCACGAAGTCGATCAATGCGGTATCCGATTCGTGACCGATCGCGCTTACCACCGGTGTGCGGCAGGTCGCGACGGCGCGGCAGAGCCCCTCGTCGCTGAACGGCAGCAGGTCCTCGACCGAGCCACCCCCTCGCGCGATGACGATCACCGCCACGTCCGGGTCGCGGTCGAGGATGTTTAGGCCGTCGATGACCGAACGCGCCGCAGTCGGGCCTTGTACGGCGCAGGCATGCGTGGCGAATCGCACTGCGGGCCAACGTCGGCGGGCGTTCTCGACGACATCGTGCTCGGCGGCACTACCGCGTCCGGTCACCAGACCGACAACTGCCGGAAGGAAGGGCAGCTGCTTCTTTCGGGCCGGGTCGAACAGCCCTTCGGCGGCGAGAAGCTGCCGGAGCCGCTCGATCCTGGCGAGGAGTTCGCCGATCCCGACGGCGCGGATCTCGCTGGCGCGCAGCGAGAGTGTGCCGCGAGCGGCGTAGAAGTCCGCCCGGGCGCGGACGATGATCCGCGCCCCATCGGCCAAGGGCGCCGGCAATGCCTCGATCACGTCGCGGCGACAGGTCACCGACAGCGAGATGTCTGCCGCGGGGTCACGCAGGACGAGGAAGACCGTGGCTGCGCCGGCGCGGCGGCTGATCTGGGCAACCTGTCCCTCGACCCAGACCTCGCCGAGCCGGCCGATCCACTCGGTCAGCTTGCGGGACACCGTACGGACCGGCCATGGGTGCTCGGCCGTCGAAGGAGCGGTCATCGAGAGGTGTTGCGTCTCAGCCTTGTTGTTGTTGTTGTTGATGTTCGCGGCTGCGATTGAGCCTGTTTTCGAGCATGGTGAGGTAGGGCGTGCGGGCACGCTGCTCGCGCTCGTAGTTCAGCAGGGTGTGCAGGGTGGCTGCGTCGAACGTGCGCAGCCGAGCCCTCAGCTGGGCGAGAGTGAACGCGTCGTAGCCGGGCACTGCTGCCGGTCCGCCCGCCGTCGCCTGACCGTTCGACACGCTGTCCGAGGCGGTTGCCACGACGTCGGCAGCCACTGCGGACGTGTCGATCCCGGATGTGGACGGCACCTCGTCGGCGAGGTCGAAGGCCGACGGCGCATGCCCCATCCGGCCCGGCGCGGAAGCCTTGCGTGGCGGCCGGCTCCGAGTCGTACCAGGCAAGGGTGGCAGGGCGACATCCGAGGCTGGTGGCGAGAAAAAGTCGTCTGCGACCGTAACGTCCACGCCGATGTCTTCAGTGACCGCATCAGCGAGATCCACCACGTCGTCGTCGAAAGTCGCCCACGACGGATCCGCATCGTCGGTCCGGCTGACCTGAGTGAGCAGTTCATCGCCCTTGACGACCAGACCCGCGTAACGCTGCTGCAGGCGCAACGATGTCTGCATCGCCATACCGGCCACCCGAACCGGCAGTCCGGTGATGGCCGACGGCAGCTGCCGGGCCTGGTCGAGCAGAGTGGCGGCGAGACCGGCTGCGGCGCGGATCGGTTCGGGGATCTCCTCAGAGCGGCCAGGCGATGCCTGGACCTCGCGTTGGTTGGGATCAGGCGGCATCCCTCTAGCCTGCCACGCGGAGTCCAGCATCCTCGCGGGTACGGCTGAGAACGTATGATCGACGCGGTGAGAACGTCGGCGAAGCGGGTCCTGTTGGCCGATCCTCGTGGGTACTGCGCCGGGGTGGACCGTGCCGTGGTCGCCGTCGAGAAGGCCCTCGAGGCCCATGGAGCTCCCGTCTACGTGCGCAAACAGATCGTGCACAACGTCCATGTCGTCCGGACGCTCGAAGAGCGTGGCGCGATCTTCGTCGAGGATACCGAGGAGGTCCCTGAGGGCGCGTTGCTGGTCTTCAGCGCGCACGGAGTTTCTCCCGCAGTTCGCCAGGAAGCCAAGGACCGGCAGTTGCGCACCATTGATGCGACCTGCCCGCTGGTGACCAAGGTGCACAAGGAAGCGACTCGATTCGCCCGCGACGGCTACGACATCCTGTTGATCGGGCACCGCGGGCATGAAGAGGTCGAAGGGACCTCCGGCGAGGCGCCGGACCACATCCAGATCGTCGATGGACCCGAGGACGTCGCGAAGGCGACCGTGCGAGACCCTGAACGCGTGGTCTGGTTGTCTCAGACCACGCTGTCGGTGGACGAGACCCTGGAGACCGTGGATCAGCTCAAGCAGCGATTCCCAGGATTGTCCGCACCGCCCAGTGACGACATCTGTTATGCCACCCAGAACCGGCAACAGGCGGTCAAGCAGATGGCCGGCGATTGCGACTTGGTCCTTGTCGTCGGCTCGTCGAACTCGTCGAACTCGGTGCGGCTGGTCGAGGTGGCCCTCGATGCCGGAGCCCGCGCCTCCTACCTCGTGGACTTCGCCGACGAGATCGACCCTGTCTGGCTCGAGGGTGTGGCGACGGTTGGTCTGACCAGCGGCGCTTCGGTACCGGAGATCCTCGTGCAGCAGGTGCTGGCCTGGCTGGCCGACCGTGGGTACGCAGATGTCGAACGAGTCGTAGCGGCCGAGGAAAAGGTTGTCTTCGCCTTGCCGCATGAACTCAAGAGGAGCATCGCCACAGCCGCCGACCGGCGCTGAGTCTCTCTGACTGAGTGCCTTCTGCCCGCGCTGTGGCCATGGTTCAGCGGTGCCGGACGATCCGGTAGCCGCAGACCATGACGGCGATCGCAGTGGCGATGATCATCGTGGGAAAGCCGCGTACCAGGATCGCCGCGAATACGGTCGGAGTGAAGCTGAGCGTCGGTGCCAGCATGATCTCCAGAGCTGCGACGAGGGCGAAAACCAAGGGTGGGGCCACCACGATCGTGCCCAGGTCGGAGCGGCGTACCCACAGGCCAGCGAGCAGAGTGGACCCGGACAAGGCCACGAGCGTCGCAATCCGAAGCCCGATCCCGAGCAGGGACTCGAGCGAGGCCAGGGCAAGTGTGATGACGAAGACGAACGCCACCGCACCGAGTCCGGTCAGCGTGAAGCGACGTGCCGGCTGGAGCTGTCCACTCGGATCGCCGCGCGAGGCGCCCGAGCCGCGCTGACCGGCGACTCGCGGATCCCAGGGGGGCGGTCTTGTGCCGCTGCGCTGACGAACCGAGCCGTCGGGTGCCCGGCCCGAACCACTCTTCGCGACGCGACTGTCCCCGACAGCCACCGGTACCCCCTCGCACTCGAACGATGCGGCCGGCCGTCCTATCGGAGGCCAGCCGGCGGTCCGCACAGCCTACGGTCCCGTTAACTCCTGAGGGCCAGATCGTGGGTCTGTCCCGGTACGCGGCACAGCACCGGCGCGGCTGTCGCTGACCCCGACCCGGCGGAACTGGTCGGTGGACAGCTCGCGTAACGGCGTCTTGAGCTCGCTGGGACCTGTCAACGGGCTGTCGTTGACGCCCAGTTCGCTGAACCTACGGGCGGAGACCAGCACGCTGCGCTCGTAGGACCCGATCGTCTCGTTGTAGTGACCGACGGCGCTGCCCAGCGCCGATCCGAGCTTGGTCAGGTGTTGTGTGAACCGGACGAGGCGCCCATGCAGCGTGCGCCCCAGTTCGAGCACTTCGGCCGTGTTGGCCGCGAGCACCTCCTGACGCCAGGTGTGGGCGACTGTCCGTAGCAGCGCCAGCAGGGTCGCTGGTGTGGCGATGACGACATCACGGGTGAAGCCGTACTCCAGCAGCCCGGGCTCGGTGTCCAGCGCGGCGGCCAGAAACGCATCCGAAGGCAAGAACAGGACCACGAACTCCGGCGTACCGGGCACATGGCGGAGATAGTCGCGGGTGGCGAGGTTGTCGATGTGCTGGCGGACCTGGCGTGCGTGTGCGCTCATGCCCAGCCGTCGCCCTGCTTCGTTGTCGGCGTGCACAGCATCCAAGAAGGCCGCCAACGGCACCTTGGCATCGACGATGATCTGCCGACCGGCCGTCAGCTGGATGAGCATGTCCGGGCGATGTCGGCCCTCGGTGTCGGTGACGTGGGGCTGCTCGACGAAATCGCAGTGCGCCAGCATCCCGGACAGCTCGACGACCCGGCGCAGCTGCATCTCTCCCCACTGGCCCCGGATGTGCGGAGCCCGCAGCGCGGTGACCAGCGCAGCAGTCTCGGTCCGCAGCGCCTGCGATGTCTCACCCATCTGCTGGACCTGGGCGCGTAGCTCCCCGTGCGCCTGCGCTCGGTCACGATCGAGTGCGATCAGGTGATCGTGCAGCTGGTCCAGCGCCTGCGCGGTGTCCTCCCCTGTCCAGGCAGGGTCAGACCTGTTGCGTCGCCGCAACACCCACGCAGCCAGGGCGGCAACCGCTAGCCCGAGCACGACGCCGAGCACGAGTGCGGTCAGATCCATGACGACGAGACTGCCTGGTGGGTACGACATCCAGGTCCGCGGCCACGCCGGCTCAGGCAGCGGCTTGGGCCTCGTGGCCGAGCAGCCAGCCCTTGGGACTCAGGCCGTACCGGAAACCGTGCAGGGAACCGTTCGTCGCGATCACCCGATGGCATGGGATGAACAGCGCCGCCGCATTCCGCGAGCACGCGCCCGCCGCGGCGCGTACGGCGGTCGGTCGCCCGCATCTAGCAGCCAAGCCGCTGTAGGTCACCGTCGTGCCGGCCGGCACAGCACGCAACACATCCCAGGCGTGGCTGATGAACGGCCCGCTCACCTGTCGTACGGCGACGTCGTCGATGGCGCTCAGGTCCCCGTCCACGTAGGACCGTACGGCGTCACTGATCGGTCCTAGATCGTCGCGGGGCTCGATCGCGGACGGCCGCAGCGCTGGTGACATCACCGCGATGAGCGATTCGAGCTCCGTCGTCCAGCCGCTGGCATAGACGGCGTCGTCTTCGGCTAGAACGGTGAAGGCGCCCACGGGCGTGTCGGTCGTCCAACTGTGCATCATGCGATTCTCCTTGCTGCCGCCGGGACCGGCCGGCGATCGACGTGGGACGGAGCGGTTCTGTTGACCCGTATCGCGGTCTGGTGCGCCCAGAGATGCATAACGGCGTACGAGCGCCAGGGTCGCCATGCGACGGCGCGGTCGTTGGCGGCGCGCTCTCCGATCGGTGGACAGGCGGCGGTATCCGATCGGGATCGATCCGACCCCTCGCCGGACAGTGTGTCCAGGGCCCGGCGCAAGATCAGGTCGCCACCGAGGAACACGTCGGGGTCGGACAGCCCGCGCATGGCCACATAGGCGGCTGTCCAGGGGCCGATCCCGCGCAACCGCTGCAGCGCCTCGACGGCCTCCCTCCGGTCAACACCGATGTCCAGCGAAACCGAGCCGTCAGCCAGCGCGCCCGCCAGATCACGCAGTGTGCGCTGCCGAGCGTTCGTCATCCCCAGGCCGGACAGGTCCGCGTCCGCGATCACCTCAGGCCGTGGAAATGCGTGGGTCAGGCCGCCATCGGGCGTAACCAGTGGATTCCCCAGAGCGGTGACCAGACGCGAGGTCAACGTCGTAGCGCCCGCGACCGACACCTGCTGCCCGATGACGGTGCGGAAGGCGAGCTCGGCGGCGTCGGCGGCTCCGGGAACGCGCAGGCCGGGGCGCCGGGCCACCACCGGGCCGAGGATCGGGTCGGTGCGCAGTGCCTCGTACACCGCGATGGGGTCACTGTCGGCATCCAGAATTCGGCGGCAGCCGGCCACCGCTGTGGGTAGATCACGGACGTCGGACAGCCGAAGCACACAGCGGGTGTAGGTGCCCTGCGGGGTGAGTTCCACGCTGGCCGGGCCGCGGGGGAGATCCAGCACCCGCCGGTAGGAACCGTCGATGACCTCCTCGATTTCTCGGACCTGGTGGCCCTGGAAGAACCCGAGCAGCGCCCCATGGTCATACGGCGCTCGGTGGGCCAGCCGGAGGCTGATCACCCCCGGTGCAGCCGGAGCCGTACGACTGCCGGCGCGCAGTGCACCGGGAGTACGAGCGAAGACTGCGCGAACGGTGTCGTTGAACTGGCGAACGGAGCTGAATCCTGCGGCGAAGGCCACGTCCGCGAAGGACATCCCGGTTGTCTCGATCAGCACGCGAGCGGTCTGGGCCCGTTGCGCCCGAGCAAGAGCCAACGGTCCGACGCCGAGTTCGGCCACGAGCAGCCGGTTCAGGTGCCGCTCGGAATAGCCGAGAGCAGCGGCCAGGCCGGGAATCCCGACCCGATCGACAGCACCGTCGGCGATCAGCCGCATCGCCCGGGCCACGATGTCGCCGCGTACATTCCATTCCGCCGATCCGGGGGCGGCATCCGGTCGGCAACGGCGGCAAGCACGGAATCCGGCTGCCTGAGCAGCTGCGGCAACAGGGTAATAGGAGACGTTGTGCGGCAATGGTGTACGAGCCGGACAGCTGGGCCGACAGTAGATGCCGGTCGTGTGCACGCCGACGAAGAACCAGCCATCGAAGCGCGCATCCCGACTGCTGACGGCGCGATAGCAGCGCTCCGGATCCAGGCGTTCGTCGGTGAGCATGGATCCGACTATGCCACCGTAGGGCCGCTGGTACTGGCGGAAATCGGACTTGACAGTAGAGCCCGATCAGACGCCGTCGAGAGAGCGCCGTACCCTGGCTCCTCGTGAGTTTGACCATCGGCATCGTCGGGCTGCCCAACGTCGGAAAGTCCACGCTGTTCAACGCTTTGACGAAGAATGACGTCCTGGCCGCCAACTATCCGTTCGCAACGATCGAGCCCAACGTCGGAGTCGTCGGCGTCCCGGACGAGCGACTGGCCGTCCTCGCGAAACTGCACAACAGCGCGAAGCTGGTTCCCGCAGCGGTGTCCTTCGTCGACATTGCCGGCATCGTTCGCGGGGCGAGCGAGGGTCAGGGCTTGGGTAACAAGTTCCTTGCCCACATCCGCGAGGCCAACGCGATCTGCCAGGTGATTCGGGTCTTCTCAGACGACGATGTCGCCCACGTCGATGGCCGGGTCTCCCCGGGGGGCGACATCGAGACGATCAACACAGAGCTGATCCTGGCCGACCTGCAGACCCTGGAGAAGGCGATCCCGCGGCTGGAGAAGGAAACCCGGCTGGCCAAGGACCGCCGTACGGTACTCGAGGGCGCCACCGGGGCCGCTGCGGTCCTGGACCGCGGGGAGGTGCTCCACGGCTCGAAGGTCGACCTCGACGTCCTAGCCGAGCTATCCCTGCTGACGGCAAAGCCGTTTCTGTACGTCTTCAACGTCGATGAGGAGGAGCTGGCCGATCCGGCGGTCATCGACGACCTCCGGGCGTTGGTCGCACCGGCCGAGGCGATCGTGCTGGATGCCAAGATCGAGGCGGAGCTGGCCGAGCTGCCCGACGAGGAAGCCGCCGAGCTGCTCGCCGCCGTCGGCCAGGACGAGCCGGGTCTGCATCAGCTCGCCCGGATCGGCTTTGACACCCTGGGTCTGCAGACCTATCTCACCGCCGGACCCAAGGAGTCACGGGCGTGGACGATCCCCAAGGGGACCACCGCTCCTGAGGCCGCCGGAGTCATCCACAC
>JACCQS010000476.1 GCA_013814015.1 Geodermatophilaceae bacterium
ATCTTCGTCCAGACGGTGATCTTCGGCAGCACGATCACCGGTGCGAGCCTGGCCGAGGACTTGCAGAAGGGTCTGATCGAGAGATTTCGATCCTTGCCGATGGCTCGATCCGCGGTCGTGGTCGGACGAACGTTTGCCGATCTGGGAACAAACGTCATCACGATCGTGGTGATGGCCCTGACCGGCCTGTTGGTCGGCTGGCGGATCCGCTCCTCGGTCCTGGAGGCGCTCGCCGGCTTTGCCATGCTGTTGGTGTTCGGCTTCGCCATCTCCTGGATGTTCGCGCTGGTCGGCCTACTGGTCAGGACACCTGAGGTGGTCAACAACGCCGGGTTCATCGTGATCTTTCCGCTCACCTTCATCGCCAACACGTTCGTGCCTACCGAGGGCTTCCCCACCGTCCTGCGGGTGTTCGCCGACTGGAATCCGGTCTCATCAGTGGCCCAGGCAACCCGGGAACTGTTTGGTAACACGAGCCTCGAGCTACCGGTGCCGGACGTGTGGGCACTGCAGAACCCGGTGCTCTACACGTTCCTCTGGGCTGGGCTCATCCTGGCGATCTTCGTCCCGCTGTCGATCCGGCAGTACGTGAAGGCGGCCGGACGATAGGGGTGACCAGGATCCATCGGGACGGGACTGACTCGAGCTGCCGGAGGAGGACCGGCTAGAGCCAGCGGAGCGCCAGCAGCTCGTCGAGGTCATCGGGCGCCCGTCCCTCGCGGACCACCCGATTGGGCTGGCGCTGACCGCAGATGACGCAGCGATGCACGATCTGCCAGCCCTTCCCGCCCTTGTCGACCAGCCCGGTCGGTTCCATCAGGCCGGCGCAGCTCGAGGAGCGGTCTCCGGGTCTGACGTCGACATGCCGGGACCACAGGCAGTGCGGGCAGTGGTTGCGGTAGTGCCCATCTGTGCTGGCCGGGACATCGGCCCCACACCGGCCGCAGCCAAACGGCGTGTTCTGCTCAGCCCGCGACATGTCCGCCGCGCTGCCGTCCGCACGATGTCGCCGGGTTGCCGGTAACCCGCCCGGGGAGTTGCCGGCAAACCAGCGACATCAGGTGAGGACCTTTCTGCCGGGCATCGGTCAGGATGTTCCTCATGAGTATCGACGGTCTGGATGCGCGGCTGATCCGCCTGCTCACCGAGGAGCCGCGGATCGGCGTCCTAGAGGCATCCCGCCGCCTCGGAGTAGCCCGCGGAACGGCGCAGGCCCGTTTGGACCGACTGCAACGGACCGGCGTGATCATCGGTTTCGGCCCCGAAGTGGACCCCGCGGCCCTCGGGTTCACCGTGATGGCCTTCGCCACCGTGCAGATTCGGCAGGGCAGGGGACCGATCGTCGCGCAACACCTGGCTGGCATCGAGGAGGTTCTCGAAGTGCACACGATCACCGGCGATGCGGACATGCTGGCCAGGATCGTCGCGCGTTCGCACAATGACCTGCAAGAGGTCATCGACCGGCTCGTAGCCCATCCCGACATCGTGCGCACCTCGACCAACATCGCGCTGACCGCACACGTCCGTTATCGAACCGACGGGCTGCTGCGACGGGCCACCGCAGCCGAGAGAGCGGGAGCAGGCGGACTCAACGCGCGGATCGAGTGCTGAGCGCAGCGAGTTGATCGAGAGGAGGATCGGAATCAACATCAGCCGGTGGTTGCATGCGAAAGTGCACTCATGACAGCGGGAGCGCCTGGCCACTGGGCCGGACATCCGCTTCTCGACACCGTGGCGAGCCTGTGGCCGACCGCACGGGTGTCCATCGCGCCGGGGCGACGGGGTCCGGGTGCCAAGGAGTTGATCTACGTCCCCAACTCCGACGATCCGCGGCTGTTGGTGCCGGCGGGTCATCGACGTGCTTCGGCTGCGGCACTGCTGCGGTTCAACCACTACCTGCCGATCAGGGATCGGCTTCGTCGGATGGCCGCCGCCGGCGGGCTACGGATGGGCGCCGAACGCCTGCTCGCACACCGCATCGCTGTTGTGGAAAGCGACGTCGCACCCGACTCGATCGAGACCTACCTTTCCGAGGTCTTGGGACAGGAGGTCGTCGTCAGTCTCGGCATCGGACTCAGCCGCGCCTCCCAGAAGCCGGTGCTCCAGGCCTTCCATCCCTCCGGGGGTTGTCTGGCATTCGTGAAGATCGGCGACTCCGGGCCGACCCGTGATCTGGTCGGCAAGGAGGCCGATGCGTTACGCCTGATCGGCAGGGTCCGGTGGTCATTGATGTCGGTTCCGAAGCTGATCCATGTCGGTTCATGGCACTCCTTCGAAGTCCTGGTGATGTCCCCCCTGCCGGTCCGGGCCAGGCCTGCCTTTCGGCGACCGGTCCCCGTTCCACCGGCCAAAGCGATGCGGGAACTCGCCCGCGCCTTTGCCAAGGGCAACCAGTTGGTAGCCACCAGCGGGCTGATTTCGCGACTCCGAGCCAGCGTTCCCCGCACAGCTGATGAGGCGACGGCGACGACGTACAGCGACGCCTTGGACCTGATCCAGGCCCGCTATCCGCATGCAGTGCTGGACTACGCGGCTTGGCATGGAGATTGGTCGCCGTGGAACATGGCGTGGAGACGCCGCCGGGTTCAACTGTGGGACTGGGAGCGGTTCGAGACCGGTGTACCGGTTGGGATGGACCGACTGCACTATGTCTTGAGCGCGCTGGCCCGTACCGAAGGGTTCACCGCCCCCACGATCGTGCGCGCGCTAGCCCTTCCGACAGCCCGCGAATACGTTCGCCCGACCCAACAGGACGTCCTCGCGCTGGTCTATCTCGCCACGATCGTGAATCGATACCTGACCGGCTCGCACCACGGGAATGCCAGCCCGGTCCAGGCACGTGCGGCTGCGGCGCTGGAGGCGTTGTCCTGGCTGAGCCGCAAACCTGGGGCGCTGCACACGTCCGGCTCCGGGCCCGGGCCAACCGACCAGGTCGGAAAAGGCGACTAGATCCGGAAGATCTCCAGGGCCACGATCTCGACCTCCACCTTGTTGCCATTGGGAGCTGGGTAGATCACCGTCTGGCCGACCTTCTTGCCCAGGATCGCCGTTCCCAATGCCGATTCCGGCGAGTACACGGTCAGATCGGTTGTTCCGCCGATTTCGCGCGAGCCCAACAGAAACTTCTCGGTGTCATCGTCGCCGACGAACTTCACGGTCACGACTGTTCCCAGCGCGGCTACCTCGGCGTGGTCGGGTGGGTCGCCGACCTCGGCGTTGTTCAACAGGTCGCTGAGCTGACGGATCCGAGCTTCAGCCTTGCCCTGCTCCTCCTTGGCAGCGTGGTAGCCACCGTTTTCCTTCAGGTCGCCCTCCTCGCGGCGTGCGTTGATCTCCGCGCTCATCTCGGGACGCGCGGCGATGAGCTTGTCCAGTTCGGCGCGCAGCCGGTCATGGGCCTCCTGGGTCAACCAGGTGGTCTGCTCAGACATGGGCTGGGCGGTGGCGCTGGACACGGTAGTGGCTCCTCAACTGCGGATATGTGCTGGTAACCGCGCGAATGACGGCACGGGAGACGGTGCGGATGCGCACCGCGAGGGTGTGGCGACTGGCTCAGACTGCGACGCTACCGCGTTGCAGCCGAGGCTGCCGCATTGCCGGATTGCAGCATTGGTCATGATAGAGAGGTGAGTACGACCCTGCATGATCCCGGTAGGCCGCTGAGGCTGATGGCCGTGCACGCACATCCAGACGACGAATCGAGTAAGGGCGCTGCCACGATGGCCCGCTATGTCCGCGAAGGTGTGGACGTACTCGTGGTGACCTGCACCGGCGGTGAGCGTGGATCGATTCTCAATCCGGCGATGGACCGCCCCGATGTGCTCGCCGATATCACCAATATTCGGGCCGCGGAGATGGACCGCGCACGAGAGATTCTAGGCGTCTCACAGGCCTGGCTCGGGTTCGTCGACTCCGGTCTCCCGGAGGGTGATCCGCTACCGGACCTGCCGCCGGGCTGCTTCGCGTTGATGCCGACCGAGGCAGCTGCGGCTCCGCTGGTGGCGTTGATCAGGTCCTTTCGCCCGCACGTAATCACGACCTACGACGAAAAAGGTGGCTACCCCCACCCGGATCACATCAAGACCCACGAGGTCTCGATGGTTGCCTTCGACGCTGCTGGCGACCCGGAGCGCTATCCCGACGCAGGTGATCCATGGCAGCCGAGCAAGTTGTACTTCCACATGACCTTCACCCGGGTCCGGCTGATGGCCATCCATGAGGCGTTGCTGGCCAGGGGTGCTGAATCTCCGTACGCCGAGTGGCTCGAGACGTGGGACGAGACCGACGACAACTCCACCCGGGTCACGACTCGGGTCCCGTGCGCCGACTGGTTCGAGGTACGTGACCAAGCGCTGATCGCTCACGCAACCCAAGTGGACCCGCTGGGTCGGTGGTTCTCCATCCCGCTGGATCTACAGCGCGAGATATGGCCCACCGAGGACTACGAGCTGGTGCGCAGCCTGGTCGACAGTCCGGTGCCCGAGGACGACCTGTTCGCCGGCCTGCGGGAAACGGTCTCCGCATGACCGATCAGATCTTCGAGGCCAGCGCAGTGCTTGCGGCTGAGGAGGACATCGGCAAGGCCGGGCCGGTCGGGTTGTTCCTGATCCTGAGCCTTTTGATCGTGGTGTTCTTGCTGGGCCGCTCCATGCGGACCCACCTGCGCCGGGTGCCGCTCGAGTTCCCCGACAAGACATCAGCGCCTTCCGATCCGCCCAGCGCACCCGTGGACGGGGCCGTGCTGGAGGGAGAGATCGTGGACGGGCCGAACCAGCGCGGTGCTACCGGCCAACCCCGACAACGACCCGACACACCTCGCCCCAACCCGGGCTGAACAACACCGCTCGTCGCTACCCTCGACGCGACAAGCGAGGAGCGCACCATCGACGTAGCTGCGAGAGGCCCACGACGGGACAACGCCGTCGTGGCGCTGCTTCGCATACCGGTCTTCCGTCGGGTGTGGGCCGCCATCATGCTGTCCAGTCTCGGCGACTGGTTGGGCCTGTTGGCAACCACCGCCATGGCCCAACAACTGACGGCCGACAAATCCGTCGCCGTCCAGGGGACCGCCATCTCAGGGGTCATTTTGATCCGGTTGCTTCCGGATCTGGTGCTCGGAGCCTTCGCCGGGGCACTGGCCGACCGGCTGGATCGGCGTACGACGGTCATCGTCGGCGAAGTGCTCGCGGCGTCGCTGTATCTGTCGATCGCGATCGGATACGACCTGCTCTGGCTCTACCTCGCGCAGTTCTTGATCGAGGCCGTCGGACTGTTCACGATGCCGGCCAAGCAGGCGCTGTGGGTCAACATCGTGCCGCGCAAGCGATTGGCCGTGGCCAACCAGCTGTCCCTGCTGTCGGTCTACGGTGCGGTGCCGATCGCGGCGCTGCTGTTCGCGTTGCTCAACACCGCGAGCCGCTTCTTTGCCGATCCGAACAATGTCGACCCCGAGCTCGCTCAGGCCCTGGATGACCCGAGCGTTCCGATCGTTCTCGCGCTGGGCTTCAACGCCATCTCGTTCCTGATCAGCGCGGGAACCATCTTTGTGTCGCGGCACGCGATCCCGGCCTACACCGGGGAGCGGGAAAAAGGCGCCAGTCTGTTGGTGCTGATCAAGGAAGGTGTCAGCTTCCTGCGCTCGAACGCGCTGATGAAGGCGCTCTACGTCGGAATCCTGGGGGCGTTCGCGGCCGGCGGCTTCGTGATCGGGGTCGCCCAGCTCTGGGTCATCACACTGCGGGCCGGTACGGCCGGGTACAGCATCCTTTTCGGCACGGTGTTCACCGGCCTGGCCCTGGGAATGCTGCTCGGTCCCCGAGTGCTGCCCGGGATCACCCGTCGGCGGATCTTCGGTGTGTCCATCGGCTTGGCCGGGTTGGTGCTCGTCGTCATGTCATTCATGCGCGAGTTCGTGATCGCCGCGGCGATGGCCGGTGCCGTCGGGTTCTTCTCCGGTATCTCCTGGATCGTCGGCTACACCCTGATCGGGTACGAAGTTGTCGACCGGCTGCGCGGGCGGACCTTCGCGTTTGTCATCTCCTCGGTGCGGATCATGCTCTTGCTCACTGTCGCCATCGGCCCCCTGATGGCTGGATTTCTCGGCAACCACGTCATCACGATCGGGCAGACCAAGCTGGTCTTCACCGGACCGGGGCTGACTCTGCTGATCGCCGGAATCCTTGCCGTGGCCGTTAGTTCCTACGTCGCCAGCCGAGTGGCGCCTGGCCAGCGCAGCGTTCTGATGGGAGCCGTGCGCAAACTATTCGGCTCCGCGCCACTTGCCCCGGATGAACCGCCCGAGGTCGGCGTCCTGCTGGCGATCGAGGGGCCCGACCCCGCGCAACGCCGTCGCGTCGCAGCCGGCGTCGTCGAGTGGCTCACCAGCCAGGGCCATGACGTCTTGTTGACAGGACGCTCAGACGAGGAGGCGGGGGCCAAGCGACTCTCCGAACAGACTGGTCCGGATTCGACCGCAGGCATGGCGCGACCTCCGGCCAGCTCTGCAGCACAAGCGCTTCTCGCGGCCGCAGCGCACGCCGAGTATGTGACCACCGTGATCCGCCCGGTTCTAGCCCATGGCGGCATCGTCGTGTGCGATGGTTTCCAAGATGACGTACAGGCCCGCAGCGATCTTGCCGGCAGCGTGGACACCGCCGAGCAGATGCGGGCGCTGCGCTGGGGGAGCGGACGCCTGGTTCCGCATCTGACCGTGGTTCTCGATGACGTCGATGCGCACCTTGACCACCTCCGACAACTGTTGGTGGCACGTGCCCATCTGGCTCCGGACCGGTATCTCGTGCTTCCTGGCGCGCGTCGACAGCCGGCACCATCCGAGGCGTTACGTAACCGCATCCTCGACGTCCTGAGTACCTACGGGCTGCTCGCTGAAGCCGAACCGTCCACCGACGCGGGCCGGCACAAGATCGGCAAGTCGGTCGAAGCCAATTCGCTCGCACCCGAGAACACAACTCCGGCCCCCGACAGCACCGCGTCAGCAGCCGATCACGTGGAACCAGCAGATCGGCCACGGCCAGCGAATTCGAGCACCACTAGCCTGCCGGGGTGACCGACCCAGCCCCAGCCTTCAGTGCCGCCGACACCGAGCAGGTCAACTGCTGTCTGTGCGGTGACACCGGCACGAGCGTCTATGAGCTGCCGCCCTACGGCGTACGGCGTTGCGCCCGGTGCACGCTCGTATTCGTCTCACCGCGGCTGCGGGCGCAAGCGCTGTCCCGGTTCTACGACCAGGTGGACTACTTCGAGTGCGGCGTGTACGGCGACCAGACCGGCTGGTCGCCGGCGATGGCCCTGCAGCGGCTGTGGACGTCGGGCCGGCTCAACCGCATCGCCAAGGCGCGATCAACGCGAGACTCCAACGCAAGGCTCGGCCGACCAGCTGACGGGCAGCGGCTACTCGAATTCGGCAGCGGCTACGGGCTGTTCCTCGCTGCGGCTAGGGATCGGGGCTACGACGTTCAGGGCGTCGAACTGTCCCACCCGGCGGCGCAGCAGACCGCGAAGCTGGGCCTGGATGTCTACTGTGGACAATTGGTGGACGCGCCGCTTGACGGGCCGTACGACGTCATCTGTGGCTGGGACACCCTCGAACATGTACCGAACCCGCTTGCCGTCCTCCGGCGCATCCGGGAGCTGGTTGCCGACGACGGCACGGTCGCCATGTCCACGCCGTATTTTTCGTCGCTGCCAAGTCGGCTGCTGCGGAAACGCTGGTGGACGCTCAAGCCGACCGAGCACATCTGGCACTACACGCCCTACACTCTGCGGCTGCTGGCCGCGCGAGCCGGCTTCACCGTGACCGATGTGATCCGATCGCCGCTGGCTCCGGCCAACCTCACCCGACTGGACTCCCTGGTGATCCTGCTCCGACCCGCCTGACCTTCCGACCGGCTCTTTACCCAGTAGGTGAGGCAGGGCCGAGGAACTATTGTCCGGTCATGCCGTCCGGCCCGACCCTCGCCGCCTTCGCCGCCGCCAGCGTCCTGCTGATCCTGTTGCCCGGTCCGGCCATGCTGTTCCTGCTCGCCCGCGGAATCGCCGGCGGGCGCCGGGTCGGGATCTACTCCGCTCTGGGTGTCGAGTCGGCCAGCGCGGTCTACGTCGCGGCGACCGCGCTGGGTCTGACGGCGGTGCTCGCCGCGTCGGGTACGGCGCTGGGCCTGGTTCGCTATGTCGGGGCCGCTTATCTGATCTGGCTGGGCGTCGTCACGATCCGGAAACGCAACGACCCGCTTGTCCCTGCCTCGCCGGCGTCTTCTGGGTCCGCTGTGCCGGGCGCAGGAGTGCCGGCCGGTGCCTGGCGGAGCTGGCGGCAGGGCTTCGCCGTCGGGATCACGAATCCGAAGGTCGCGCTGTTCTTCCTGGCCTTTTTCCCTCAGTTCATTCACCCCGAAGCCGGCCCGCTCGCGGCTCAGGTGCTGGTCCTGGGCGCGCTGTTCGTGTTGATCGGCGCAGTTCTGGACGTCGGGTACGGCCTGTCCGGCGGGCTGCTCGGTGATCTGCTCGGCCGCCACCCCAAGGCGCTGCCCCACGCCCGAGTCGGCGTCGGACTCACCTTCCTCACTCTTGGCGGCGTGACAGCCGCCACCGGCCACAAGACCGCCTGAAACCGACCGAACATGGACGAAGCCCCGGAGGTGCGTCAGTTCAGCTTCTGGCTGGGCCCGTGGGAGGTCTTCACCCCGGACGAGGTGCGAGTCGGCACCAACCACATAACGCCGTTGTTCGACCGGCGGTATCGGCGAGCACCCGGCTGAGCTCAATCAAGATCATGAGCGGTGGGCGGGCATTCTCGCTGGACCTGACCCGCTCACGATCACCTCGGCCGACACGATGCGTTGATGTCAACGCTCTCGCCGCCGGTCGGACCCCAGCGGCAGACTGCGGCGGCCATGGGAATACTGACGATGAGCAACGATGAGCGTGTGGCGTTCCTCGCGGACGTGCACATCGGTGTGCTGGCGGTTGCGCGGCCCGACGGGCCGCCTGAGG
>JACCQS010000048.1 GCA_013814015.1 Geodermatophilaceae bacterium
GAGTGCGGTCGGCCTCGACATCTCGTACGTCATTGACGAGATAGATCCCCGACGCGGCGAGGCAGAAGGCGACGAAGGCGATGGCGGTGTTGAGCAGGATGCCAGGCTCGAACAGAACACCTCCGGCCACCGGCGCAGCACCGACCAAGACGTTCTTGAGCCACTGGCGAGGCCGGATGGAACCGATCAGTCCAGGCACAAGGCGCTGCGACGAGGTCACATCGGCATTCGAGGCGTCAACGCTCACGGTGCCACCGTCTCACGTTCGCACCCGCCGGATCGAGACCGCCACAGCCCCGCCGACCATGACGCCGATGGCCACGTCGGAGGGAAAGTGCACTCCGAGAACCAAGCGGGAGCCAGCCATTGTCGCAGCCACGCTAGCCGGAACGGCCCTGCCAAGGGCAAGCAGGGGACCGTAGGCCACGGCGGCGGCGGTCGTCGACGCGACGTGCGCGGACGGGAAGCTCAGCTGACTGGGAGTGCTGACAAAGACCCGAATTCTTGCGTCGTCGGGGCGAGCACGGCGGACGACCCGCTTGACCAGCACCGCAGTGGCATGGGCGACGAGCACCGATTGGGTGGCGCGGATCCAGTCACGACGCCGTTGTCCGCGCGAGGCGGCGATCCCGATGCCCCCCACAGTCAACCAACCGAGGGCATGTTCGCCGACGTGGGACAGGGCGCGTGCACCCGCGACCACGCGAGGAGCAGCCAGACTCCGCTGGATGGCGTACAGCCCAGACGTTTCGGCTCGACGCAGACTAGTCAGAAGGCGGCCCCTGCCAGCCCATGACGGTCACCGAGTCACGAGTCAGGTCGTAGGCGGCGGCGACGTACGGGCGGTCGACGCGGTAGACGGAGAACGACTGGATTTCGGGTGCCCCCCGGATCTCGGCGATGACCTTCGTGATCGAGGCTTCTCGCAGAGCTGAGGCATAGAGGCCGCCCCGTCGCAGAACCCAGGTGTTCTCGAAGAGGCCGTCCACGCCTAGCCCCCAGACGACGGCGTACTCGATCGGCTCGGCGATCCCGCTGCTGATGCGCGGCTGCCGCTGACAGGGAAAGAGGAACGCAATCGGCCAAGCGACCCCGACGGCGGCGTCCTCGGGCAGATATGACTGCAACGTGGTCATCTGCTGGACGGTGGGACCGGTAAAGGCCAACCAGCCACCGACTCCGCCGGAGACATCGCGGGCAACGAGGCGAACCAGCTCTCTCTCTCCGAAGTCGAGCTCGAAGGATCGCCAGAATGGCGCGTTGACCTCGTCGGTGATCTCCTGCTCTGCACGGACTCGTTCGGCATCGGCACCGGCGTACTGGACCTCCAACTCGTTGCCTGCACCGAGTTGGCCGCTCGCGGTCACGACGAGCCGTTCATCGTCAGCCAGGCTCTCGGGTAGCACGAACCAGGGGGAGGTGAATGAGCCGACTCCGTCCTCGCCATCCGGTCCGGTGAGGCTGCCCCACAGATCGGTGACCATTCCCGTACCCGGAGAGGCCGCGGGCGGCATGCCGCTGAAGAAGCCGCCGTTACTGACGAAACCGCTAGGCGGCTCGACGGGTTCGGAGTCGATGCTGCTGCGAGACAGGGGTACCGCCGTTGACTCGTCCAAGACCTCGATGCCGCCTGCCGCGTCACACTCAGTTGCCAATGGGTCTTGGATGGCCGACGCATATGGGGAATAGGAGTCCAAGGTCCGAACGGTGGCCATCGCGAAGCTACCGCCTAGGTATCCCACGGAGGTGAGCAAGAAGGCGATGACCAGCGCAGAAATGGCCGCAACCGCCGTCAAACCGCGCCAGGCTTCGGGCTTGCGACGCACGGCGATCCGGTGCAGGACAGCCATGATCCCGCCGAGGCCGAGCGTCCACCAGAGCACGCTGTCCAGCTCCACGAACAACACATCCGGGCTCTTCCCCGGGTCGGGCATCCCCAGCAGCCAGTTGTACGGCCAGTCGTTAGGACCGTGCATGGCCAATGCGATCACTGCGATCGTCGAGACGGCTGCGAAGATTGTCACGGCGGCGGGCACGCGCATTCCGCGATCACGCAAGGATCTGATCAGAAATGGGAGACCAACCAGGAACAGCCCCAGAAATGCCGGCCCTAGCCCGGCCATGGCTCCGAAGTGATGCGTCCACTTGCTGGGTGTCAGCCAGAACAGGAAGAACGCAAGTCCGAGCGTGAATCCCGCAGCGACCAGGCGTGGTGAAATCTCGACGCGTCGCTGGCGGGCGGTTATCAGGACAACTACGAACCAGACCAAGGAGATGATCGCAATCAGAACCGCCGCGCGCTTCGCGTAGTTGCCCATCGCGATCTGGTTGAGCAGGAAGCCATAGCGCTGCCATTCGTCGAACATCGAATTCTGTTCCTGGATCGAGAGGAAGATCTCTTGTCCGCGAAGGAAATCGTGCAAAGTCCCGTCCGAGAAGCTGGCGGCACTGGCCAGCGCCCCGGGAGCCAGCACAGCGACCCCGCGGGCCACTGTGCCCCGCAGCGAGCCGTCGGCCCGCAGCAGGGCCCAGA
>JACCQS010000051.1 GCA_013814015.1 Geodermatophilaceae bacterium
TTGCGAGACAGGGACTTGGTCATCCGCGGCGTACAGCAGGCAACGGTGTCCGCGCAGCGCCTGCTGACCTGCGTTTCTCTGTCGGGACGACAGGATTTGAACCTGCGACCCCTTGACCCCCAGTCAAGTGCGCTACCAAGCTGCGCCACGTCCCGTGCGGCGACGACTCGAGGACAAGCTGTCCCGGGGGTCGTCGAGGCGGCATCAGATTACCGCACGTACCGCAGTCTGCTCAGGTGCCTCGACGCCCGGCGCCGCGCTCGGACTTCTCTTTCACCCGGACGCTGACCTCGATCGGCGAGCCGGCGAAACCGAAGTCCTCGCGCAGCTTGCGTTCCAGGAAGCGCCGGTAGCCCGCCTCCAGGAACCCGGTCGAGAAGACCAGGAAGCGTGGCGGTCGGATATCCGCCTGGGTGGCGTACCGGATCTTCGGCGCCTTGCCGCCCCGCGGGGGTGGTGGTGTGCGATCCACCGTTGTGCGCAGCCACTGGTTCAGCGTCGCGGTAGGCACCCGCTTCTCCCACGATTCCAGCGCTGATTGCAGCGCCGGGGCGATCCGGTTGACGCCGCGACCGGTCAGGGCGGACAGGTTCACCCGGGTGGCCCAGGTGACCCGGGCGAGTTCCCGGTCGACCTCGCGTTCGAGGTCATAGCGTCGATCCTCGTCGACTGCGTCCCATTTGTTCATAGCGAGCACCAGCGCCCGCCCGGACTCGATGACCGCTCCGATGACCCGCTGGTCCTGCTCGGTGATCGATTCGCTGGCATCGATCAGAACGAGGGCGACCTCGGCGGCATCGATCGCGGCATCGGTACGCAGTGAGGCGTAGTACTCCGTTCCGCTGGCATGAGCGACGCGCCGGCGAAGACCGGCGGTGTCGACGAAGCGCCACTCCTGCCCGTCGAGCTCGACCAAGCTGTCGACCGGGTCCACCGTGGTCCCGGCGACCGAGTCGACCACGGCACGGTCCTCCCCGACGAGCCGGTTGAGCAGGCTTGACTTTCCGACGTTCGGCCGACCGACCAGCGCCACCCGACGTGGCCCGACGAAGTCCTCACGTTCGCGGGGCGCCTGCGGCAGCGCGTCGAGGATCAGGTCGAGCAGGTCACCGCTGCCCCGGCCGTGCAGCGCACTGACCGGAATGGGCTCGCCCAGTCCCAAGCTCCACAACTCCCCCACGGCCGGTTCGGTGCGCTCGTCGTCCACCTTGTTGGCGATCAGCAGCACCGGCCGGTCGCTGCGCCGCAGCACCCGGGCCGCGGCCAGATCGGTCTCGGTCGGGCCCACGGTGGTGTCCACGACGAGGATCACCACATCGGCGGTCTGCATGGCGCGTTCGGCCTGTTGGGCAATCCGCAACGCGCGGCCGGTCGCTTTGGGTTCCCACCCCCCGGTGTCGGTGACCAGGAACTGTCGACCGGACCAGAGCGCTTCGTAGCTCACCCGGTCGCGGGTCACTCCGGGCGTGTCCTGTACGACTGCGGCTCGGCGTCCGAGGATGCGGTTGACCAGCGTCGACTTGCCGACATTGGGCCGGCCGACGACCGCCACCGTCGGCAACGGAGCAGTTGCCTCAGCGTGCGCCGGGTCGGGTGGCTGCTCGCTCACCGGGGCGCCTGCACATTTCGAGTGAAGGACGCCTTGTGCCAATAGGTTCGACACCGGGCGTCCTTCACTCGGAACGTCCGTGGGCGGTCACGGCGTTCAGGATCGCCTCGACGACGTCCTCTCGGCTCAGCTCGGTGCTGTCGATGACGACCGCGTCGGCAGCTGGACGTAAGGGGCTCTCCGCGCGGGTGGAGTCCAACTCGTCGCGCGCACGCAGGCCCTCGGCCAATGTCGCGATCTCTGCGGGTTCGACAACGCCGAGTTGCGCCGCGCGTCTGGCAGCCCGAGCAGCCGGGGTCGCGGTGAGAAAGATCTTGAGCCGAGCGGTGGGAAATACCACGGTGCCGATGTCGCGCCCCTCGACCACCGCGGTCGATCCCTGGGTGAGCCGGCGTTGGGCTGCGACAAGTCGGCGCCGGGCTGCCGGCACCGCGGAGACCGCACTCACCGCAGCCGTCACCTCCGGCGAGCGGATTGCCTCGGTCACGTCCTGGCCATTGACGGTGACGTTGTCGATCTCCGGGTCGGTGTCGATGCCGATCGCCAGACCCGCGGCGCGCTCGGCGACGGCCTCGCCGTCGGCTGGGTCGACGCCCTCGGCCAGAACGACCGCAGTGAGCGCGCGATACATCGCCCCGGTGTCCAGATATCCCACCCCCAGCCGCCGAGCCACCTCGCGGGCTACCGACGACTTGCCGGTGCCCGATGGCCCATCGATGGCGATGACCGTGGTGTCATCGTCTGGCTTCGAGGAGGTCACAGCCCGACGAGCTTCATCAGCTCGGCGATCTCGTGCGGCGTCAGTTTGCGGATCGCGCCCGGTTTCGTACGGCCCAGGCGTACCGGCCCGATCTGGGTTCGTACCAGGCGATTCACCGGATGCCCGGTCGCGGCCAGCAGTCGGCGCACCAGCCGGTTGCGTCCTTCGTGCAGGACGAGTTCGACCAGTGCCTGACCGGCCGCGACGTCGACCAGCTTGAACGAGTCGACCCTGGCCATGCCGTCATCAAGTTCGATCCCGGCCTTGAGCCTGCGCCCGAGATCGCGGGAGATCGCTCCGGAGACCTGTGCCAGATAAGTCTTGGGAACCTCGTAGGAGGGGTGGGCCAGCCGATGACCGAGCGGCCCGTCATTGGTCAGCAGCAACAGGCCCTCGGTGTCGATATCCAGGCGCCCGACATGGAAGACCGCGTCGCCGCGTTCGGCGATCAGATCGCCGACGGTCGGCCGGCCGCGGTCGTCCGACATCGCCGAGAGGACTCCCTCGGGCTTGTTCATCGCCAGATGCACCAGGTCGGTGCGGGTGATCACCACGCTCCCGTCGACGGCGATCCGATCGGTCTGGGTGTCTACCCGGCGGCCCTGTTCGCGCACCTGCTCACCGTTGACACTCACCCGGCCCTGGGCGATGAGCTCCTCGCTGGCCCGCCGCGACCCGATCCCCGCACGGGCGAGTACCTTCTGCAGCCGCTCCCCGGACTGGTCGGGCGAATCGGCCATCACGGGTTGGCGTCCTCGGACAGGACCGATTCGACGTCGGGCAGCAGTGGAGCCAGGTCTGGTAGTTCGCTGATGCTGGACAGACCCAGTTTCTCCAGGAACAGCTGTGTCGTCACATAGAGCCCGCCACCGGTCTGTGGGTCAGAGCCCTCCTCGGCCACCAGCCCGCGGCTGAGCAAGGTGCGGATCACACCATCGACGCTGACCCCGCGGATCGCCGAAATCCGGGACCGGGTGACCGGCTGGCGGTACGCGACGACGGCGAGGGTTTCCAATGCGGCCTGGGTCAATCTGGCCCGCTGGCCCTCGGTGACGTAGCGCTCGACGTGGTCGGCGTACTCCTCGCGGGTATAGAGGCGCCAGCCCTCGCCGGCCGGGCGCAGGGTGAAGCCGCGGTGTTGCTGTTCGTACTCCGAGGCCAGGGCATGCAGTTGTTCGTTGATGGTGACCTCGTCGACGTCAAGCAGCTCGGCGAGGGTGACTGCGGGGACCGGGGTGTCCACCACGAAGAGGATGGCTTCGACGGCGCCGCGCAGGCGCTCGTCGATCGCGGTGGTCATGGGGGTGTCCTCTGCGGGTTCAGTAGCGGTCAGGCGGGCCGTGGTTCGACCCCATCATCGCGTACGGCGCCGTGGTCCGTCGCATCTGGCCGCTCGTCCCACTCCTGGCCGACATCGGTTCCGGCCGCATGCTCTTCCGCGGTCCAGCGCACGTGCAGCTCGCCGAGTGCGGTGAGCTGTTCCAGGGACACCGATCCGCGGGTGTGCAGATCGAGCAGGGCCAGAAATCGGGCGACGACTTCGAGCGTTGTCGAACAGTCCGAGGTCAGGGCGCGGAAGGTGGTCGTCGCTCCTCCGGCCAGCCGCTTGCGCAGAATTCCGGCATGCTCGCGCACGCTGACCCTGGGTAGGTGTAGGTGCGAGGTGGACACTTCAACCGGTTCCCGCGGCTGCAGAGCCTGAACGGCCAGGGCCGCAAAGGCCGCCACGCCGACGCCTAACAGGACGTCCGGGAGGGCTTGAGCAAAACGCGGCTCCAGGCTGACCTCGCGGGCGAAGCGACGTGCTTGGTCCAGCTCGTGCGCGCGAAGGAAATCTGCCGCCTGACGGAACGCGCGATATGCCAGCAGCCGAGCGAAGAGCAGGTCCCGCGCTTCCAGCGCGGCCAGGTCGTCCTCGTCCTCGACCTCGGCCGACGGCAGCAATCTCGCGGCCTTGAGATCCAACAGAGTCGCAGCGACGACGAGGAACTCGGTGGCCTGGCCCAGATCCAGGCCGTCTCCAGCGACTTCGAGGTAACTGATGAATTCGTCGGTCACCTGCGACAGCGCGATCTCGGTGACGTCGAGCTTGTGCTTGCTGATCAGGCTCAGCAGCAGGTCGAACGGGCCCGCGAAGTTGGTCAGCGTGACATGGAAGCGCCCGTCACCGGACGCGGCGGTCCCGGCAGTCGGGTCCTCCGGTGGCGCAGCGAGGGGGCTCGTCGCCCGCCCGCCCGCGTCCATGACCGGCGACAGTAGTCCGCTCGCTGGCGGTGACCATTCGACTCAGGGCGTCCCTGATTCGAACCTTTCGACTCAGGGCGTCCCTGATTCGCCTTTCGACTCAGGGACCCCCTGATTCAGACTCCGGAGGCGCGGTGAGGATCAGCGGTCCGTCCGGGGTGAGGGCCACGGTGTGCTCGACATGGGCCGCTCGGCTCCCATCGGCCGAGCGCAGGGTCCAGCCATCGTCATCGACCAGGTAGCCGTCTCCGCCGCCGGCCATGAACCACGGTTCGATGGCGATCACCAGCCCCGATCGCAGCGGTAACCCGCGTCCTGGGCGGCCGTCGTTGGGAACCGACGGGTCCTGGTGCATGGTTCGGCCGATTCCATGCCCGCCGTAGTCGGTCGAGATCCCGCAGCGGGCCGCTCTCCCGACGGCCGCGATCGCGGCGCTGATGTCGCCCAGCCGACCCCCGACCCGAGCAGCCCGAATGCCAGCGTCAAGTGCGGCCTTCGTCGTCTCGATCAGCTCCAGATCAGCCTGTCGTGGGATCCCGACGACGAAGCTCGTCGCGGCGTCGGCGGCCCATCCGTCCAGGATCGACCCGCAGTCGATGCTCAGCAGATCTCCATCGGCCAACCGGTACGGCCCTGGAGTTCCGTGCAGTGCGACATCGTTGACCGAGGCGCAGATAACGCCCCGAAACGGGGTAAGTGCGAAGGACGGCTGATACCCGAGGAACGGCGAAGTTGCACCTGCTCCGAGGATCACCTCCCCCGCCACGTCATCGAGTGTGGACAACCGGCTGCCCACTTTCGCCGCGGCGCGGACTTCCTGCAGCGCCTGTGCGACGACCCGGCCCGATGCCCGCATAGCTTCGATCTCGCCAGGGGTTCGCAGCTCCACCATGAAGTCTCCATCCCGGTATAGGAATACCGGTATTAGTATCACGGATATGGTGCGCCCACCGCTGAACACCGAGCAGCGACTCCGCGGTCAAAGGCTGGGACAGGCGCTGCGGGCGGCCCGCGGTTCGCGCAGCATGGTCGATGTCGCCAAGCGCGCCGGGATCTCGGTCGAAACGCTCCGCAAAATCGAGAGCGGCCGGGTGCCGACCCCGGCGTTCTTCACCGTCGCCGCGTTGGCCCAGGCTCTCGGGGTGCCACTGACAGCGCTGTCCGCCCAAGTCCGCCGAACCGCCGAACCGGAATGACGTCGGATCCGCCTGCCGGCATCACCCGGCGGCGACGACCTCCTTGGCCAGGTTGCGGTAGGCGTTGGCCCCCTGCGAATGCGGTGCCCACGAGGTGATCGGCTCGCCGGCGACGGTCGTCTCGGGGAATCGGACGGTACGGGCGATCACCGTCTGGAACACGGTGTCCCCGAATGCTTCCACCACCCGGGTGAAAACCTCCTTGGCGTGCAGCGTCCGGGCGTCGTACATCGTCGCGAGGATGCCGGTGATGGATAGATCTGGGTTCAACCGCTCGGTGACCTTGTCGATGGTGTCCACCAGCAGGGCCACGCCGCGCAGACTGAAGTACTCGCATTCCAGCGGAATGATCACGCCCTGAGCAGCTGTCAACGCGTTCACCGTGAGCAGCCCCAGGGATGGCTGACAGTCAATGAAGATGTAGTCGTACTCGTCCATGACCGGCCGCAGCGCCC
The DNA here is from genome assembly GCA_013814015.1 of Geodermatophilaceae bacterium. Taxonomy (GTDB): domain Bacteria; phylum Actinomycetota; class Actinomycetes; order Mycobacteriales; family Geodermatophilaceae; genus JACCQS01. The sequence continues at coordinate 6,265 of JACCQS010000051.1, forward strand.
GCTTGAGCGCCTGCTCACGGGCGACCTCGCTGACCAACTGGACCTCGGCCGCCGACAGGTCGATGTTGCTGGGAATCAGGTCAAGCCCGTCCACCTTGGTCTTGAGCCGTACGTCGGCGATGCCGACGTCGCGCTCCATCAGCACGGTGTAGATGCTGCGATCCAGATCGTGGGCTGGTACGCCGAGTCCGACGGACAAGGCCCCCTGCGGATCGAAGTCCAACAGCAGGACCTTGCGCCCGAACTCGACCAACGCCGCGCCGAGGTTGATCGTCGAGGTGGTCTTACCCACGCCACCCTTCTGGTTGCACATCGCGATCACCTTGGCTGGACCGTGGCGGTCCAGGACCGGCGGTGCGGGAAGCGGACGTTGCCGAGCCTTGGCCGGATCACCGCGGGCCACCGAACGGCTGGCCGCTGGGCTGGCCGCTGGGCTGGCCGGGTCGTCGGAGAAGGGCAGAGCCTGGGGCTCTGTGCCACTTCGTCGCGCCACGACTGCCGCCTTTGGATCGGTCGCTACCGGCTGCCCCCGGTGCTCTGCCGGCGGCGTCCTTGGCGGCGACACTAGGTCGCAGTCAAGGCGCGAGCAAGGCGACCCGCCGACGAGGGGTCCGGAATCGACTACCGCCCAACGCATTTCAAGCTCAACTGCAGCTTTACAGTACGGAGCCCGCGCGCGAGCCTTGGCTGTGCCGGAATTGACAGCCGCCATCGTCCTTGCAATCATGAATGAACATTCATTCACGAGCTTTGGAGCACGCATGTCCTGGACGCCTCACGATATCCCCGACCAGTCCGGCAAAGTTGCGGTCATCACCGGTGCCAACGGTGGGCTGGGACTCGAGATGGCGCGCGAGCTTGTCCGCAAGGGAGCCCACGTCGTCATGGCCGCTCGCAACCTGGACAAAGCCGAAGCAGCCCGCGGGGAAATCGTGACGGAGATACCGGAGGCCTCCCTCGAGGTGATCTCGCTCGACCTCGGATCACTCGCCTCGACCGAGGCCGCTGCCGCGACGATCCTGCAGACTCATCCTCGGATCGACATTCTGGCCAACAACGCTGGGGTCATGGCAACGCCAGAGGGTCGTACCGAGGATGGCTTCGAACTGCAGCTGGGCACGAACCACCTGGGGCACTTCGTCCTCACTGCCCGGCTGTTGCCCGCGTTGGCGGCCGCACCCGGTTCCAGGATTGTGTCGGTGTCCTCGACCGCCCGCCACCTGGGTCGCCCGGTCGATCCGGCCAATCCTCATCTGCACGGGCGCTACACCCCATGGCGCGCGTACGGGCAGTCCAAGCTGGCCAACCTGCACTTCGCCGTCGAGCTACACCGAAGGCTGGCTGCAGCAGGGTCAGGGGTGGCCAGTCTGGTCGCTCATCCCGGCTTGTCCAACACCGATCTGCAAGCCACCAGCGTCATCAACACCGGAGGTGGTTCCAGTCAACGGCTTGGCCACGTCCTCGCCCAGCGAATCGGCATGTCGGCCGCCCGCGGCGTGCGGCCACAGCTACGGGCCGCGACGGACCCGGCCGCAAAGAGCGGGCAGTTGTATGCCCCACGATTGGTCAACAACGGCCCGGCGGTGCGTCGTCCACTCGTGGGGCGATCCCTCGCGCGCGGGCCGGCCGAGACTTTGTGGGCCGTATCCGAACGCGAGACCGGCGTCACTTTCGACGTTGCGGCCCTGGCAGGAACGGCATCGGTCTGAGCGCTTCCAGCGGTGTGGATCGGGCAGCGGCGGTCCGCCAGGCGTTGCTGGAACTCGTCGCTGCTCGGGGCCTGCACGGCGCATCCATGGGTGAGCTCGCCCGTCGTGCCGGAGTGGCAGCCGGCACCATCTATGTGCACTATGCCGACAAGGACTCGTTGATCCTGACCGTCTACGCCGAGGTCAAGCGCGACCTCGGGATGGCGGCGGCAGCCGGTTGGGAATCCGGAGTCCCTCCGGAGAAGCGCTTCCTCGGTGCTTGGCATCGCGTACATGCCCACCTGGTCGAGCGGCCGGAGCGGGCCCGGTTCCTGCTCCAACTCGAGGCCTCGCCCTACGCCAGGGTCGTTCACGAGATCGACGACGAGGTGGCCGGCATCTGGTCGGCCATGACCGCGTCGCTCGGCGATATTTTGGTCGATCTACCCGCCGACGTGCTCTACAACCTGGCGCTGGGTCCAGCCGTCTCACTGGCTGCCGGCGCCGCTGGCTCGCCTGTGGACGTGTCGACCCTCGACACGGTCGCCCGAGGGTGCTGGCGGTCGATCACCCGCTGAACGCCGGAGCCGACCGGTTCTCATCCCAGCGCGCGGGGATGGCTGGCCGCGTACACCTCACGCAGCCGATCGACAGTGACCAGGGTGTAGACCTGTGTGGTCGTCACCGACGCATGGCCGAGCAGTTCCTGCACCACGCGGACGTCTGCGCCGCCGTCGAGCAGATGCGTGGCGAACGAATGCCGCAAGGTGTGCGGAGAGAGGTCCTCGGTGATGCCTGCCCGATCGGCGACCGTACGCAGGATCGTCCAGGCGCTCTGCCGGGACAGCCGGCCGCCACGGGCATTGAGGAACAAGGCGCTGAGTCCTCGCCCCCCGGCGGCCAGCGCCGGCCGGCCACGGACGAGATAGGCGTCCAGGGCTGTCAGGGCGTACGAGCCGATCGGGACGATCCGCTGCTTGCTGCCTTTGCCCGTCACCCGGATCGTGCCGGAGGCGCGGTCCACGTCATCGACCGCCAGCCCGACCGCCTCGGAAATTCGCGCACCGGTGCCGTACAGGAGTTCGAGTAACGCCCGGTCGCGCAGGGAGCGCGGTTCGTCGTCCAGATTGGCCGCCTCCAGCAGCGCCGCCACCGAGTCGACCGGGATGGCTCTGGGCAGCCGGCGCGGCGGTGCCGGCGGCCGGACACCCACCGCCACATCGTCGGAGACCCAGCCCTCGCGTACGGCGAAACGATGCAGCCCGCGTACGGCGACAACGGCTCGCGCGGCCGAGGCCGCTGACAGCGGCGGATGCAACTCGTCGCCGAGCCGAAGACGAGCAAGGAATTCCGCGACGTCGGACTCGGTCACCTTCGACAGCGATCCCCTGCTTCGGATGGCCAGGTGCCCGACGTAACGCCGCAAGTCCCGCCGGTAGGAGGTCAGTGTGTTGGTGGCCAGTCCTCGCTCGATCCCGAGATGGTCGAGGTAGCCCCGCAGCTCCCGGTTCAACAGAGCCGCCGGCTCGGGCACCGCAACCCCCTCCGGTATCTGTTCGGATGTCGCCGCCGCCGGGACGGCCGGTTCAGCCAGTCAGAGCCTCTTCCAACGGGACATAGGGCAGCCCGTGCGCCGTGGCGACATGGTCGTAGACGACATGCCCCGCAACGACGTTGACTCCCATGGCCAGGGCGGGGTCTGCGGCCACCGCCCCTTGCAGACCACGGTTGGCCAGCGACATCACGTACGGGAGCGTGACGTTGGTCAACGCATAGGTGGAGGTATTCGGGACCGCGCCCGGCATGTTCGCCACGCAGTAGAAGACGGAGTTGTGCACTCGGTAAGTCGGATCGTCGTGGGTCGTCGGCCGGGTGTCCTCGAAGCAGCCGCCCTGGTCCACGGCGATGTCCACCAGGACCGACCCCGGCCGCATCCGTGAGACCAGGTCGTTGGACACCAGTGTCGGCGCCTTGGCGCCAGGCACGAGCACTGCTCCGATGACCAGGTCCGCACCGAGAACGGCCCGCTCGACCTCATAGGAGTTCGACGCCACGGTCTGCAGATGACCCTGGTAGATCCGGTCCGCGGCGCGCAACTTCTCGACGTTGTTGTCGAGCAGGATCACCTCGGCCTGCATGCCAAGGGCGATGGCTGCGGCGTTCATCCCGGACACGCCGGCGCCGATGACGACCACGGTTGCCGCGTACACGCCGGACACCCCGCCCAGGAGCACTCCTCGGCCGCCCTGTGCCCGCTCGAGGCTGTGGGCACCACACTGCGGTGCCATTCGGCCGGCCACTTCAGACATCGGCGCCAACAACGGCAGCGAGAGGTCGGCGAGCTGGACCGTTTCATAGGCCACCGCGTCGATTCCCGAGGAGAGCAGCGCCTTCGTGCACTCCGCTGAGGCCGCCAGGTGCAGGTAGGTGAACAGCGTCTGGCCGGAGTGCATCCGGTGGTATTCCTCGGCGATGGGCTCCTTGACCTTGAGTACAAGATCGGCTGCGCCCCAAACATCGTCGGCATTCAACAGGATCTGCGCACCGGCGGCTTTGAAGTCCGCGTCTGGGATCAACGACCCGGCGCCGGCATCATGCTCGATCACGACCTCATGCCCAGCGCGCAGCAGCTCGGTGACCCCGGCCGGCGTCAACGCGACGCGGTATTCGTGGTTCTTGACCTCGCGGGGTACGCCGACCTTCATCCGCTCAATCCGCCCTTCATCCAAGGTGCGAGCTCCGTTGCTCCAGCCCCGAGCTTAGGGCCTGCCGACCTCAGGTCACCGCAACGATTCGGGCCGCGACCAGCCGGCCTCGCCGGATGTCCAGCAGCCCTAGGGTTCCGTGCGGCTGGCGACGTCGGTCGGTGGGCGAACCTGGATTGAACAGCTGCAAGCCTTCGCCCGTGATGTCCATCGGGATGTGCGAATGCCCGAAGACCACGAGCTCGCAGGTCGGGAACAGCCGCCGCATCCGCGACAAGCGCCCCTTGCTGGCACCGCTGTCATGAATCATGCCCACCGACAAGCCGTCGATGTCGGTGATCAGTTGATCCGGCGCACCCCAGGCTGCGATCTCCGGCCCGTCGTTGTTACCGCGAACGGCCAGAACCGGTGCGTAGCCCGACAGTTCGTCGAGCACGTCTCGGGTGCACACATCCCCGGCGTGCAGGATCAGATCGGCTGCGCGCAGGTGTTCGGTCACTCGAGGCGTTACTCCTCGCCACCGTCGAGGAGCATGGGTGTCGGCGAGGACGACCACGTTCACCCGCTCACCGTACGGTGGCGAGGTGGTCGACGGCGATCCATGACGATGCGCCCGCGTGCGACGCAATGAACGGCCGATTGTCGTTTGTGCTGCTTGACGTCCGGCTTCCTGACATCGACGGCTTCGAGGTGGCCGAACGCCTCGGCGAAGGCCCCCTGCACCGTCGGTGGCGGCCCCTGAGCTCAGTCGCTCGGCGGTCGGGAGAGTTTCCGCCTGGCCGTAGACCGAGGACGAGGAGGCGTAGACGACGCGGCGCTCCGGGACGGCACGGACCGCCTCCAGGAGGTGCTGGGTGGCAGTGACGTTGTTGCGCACGTAGCGCTCGAACCCGGGGCCCCAGCTGGTCCGCACTCCTGGCTCGGCTGTATGGCAATCTCAGCCGGACGGTTGTAGATCTCCCCAATCAGCACCCTTGGCGACGACGGCGGCGAGGATTCCGGCCACCGCGATGGAGTTCCGGATCCGGCCGGACTGCACCGCCGCAAGCGCCTCGGCCAACGGGACACGCCGTACCTCGAGGTCGAGTTCCTCGCCGGAGACCACGAAGTCCTCCGGCGGCACCGCCTCGCTCAGTTCGCGGGCCAAGAACACCGTCACCTCCTCCGACGAGCCGCCCGGGGTCGCGAAGAAGTCCAGCAGCCGATGCCATCGGCCGGCCTGCAGACCGGCTTCCTCGGCAAGCTCCCGGCGAGCTGTCTCGATCAGCGGCTCGTCGGCAACGTCCTTGATGCCCGCCGGCAGCTCCCAGAGGTACCGGCGTACGGGATGACGGTACTGCCGGATCATGACGATCCGTTCCTCGTCGTCTAGGGCGAGCACACCGACCGCCCCAGGGTGCACCACCACATCCCGCTGCCCGGTCGAGCCGTCCGACATCTGTACCTCGTCCTGACGAAGCGAAACCACCTTCCCTTCGAAGGCGGTTCGCGAAGACAGCGTCGGATAGGCGTTCGGGTCGGGAAGCGGCTCGTCTGCCAGCGGCCTCCGATCAGGGCTCACCGCGCGACAGGATCGAGGTCGACCGGGATCCGCAAGGACTCCGAGCGGTCCAGCGCGGCGCGGACCAACGCCGCGAACAGCGGATGCGGTCGCGTCGGGCGGGACATGAATTCCGGATGCGCCTGGGTGCCAACGAAGAACGGGTGCAGATCTCTCTTCAGTTCAGCGAACTCGACCAGCCGACCGTCCGGCGACAGCCCGGAGAAAACCATTCCTGCAGCCTCGAGCTGTTCGCGGTAGGCGTTGTTCACCTCATAGCGGTGCCGATGCCGTTCGTGCACCTTGGTCTCGCCGTAGGCACGGGCCACGATCGAGTCCGGAGTCAGCTCGGCCGGATAGCTACCCAACCGCATGGTGCCGCCCATGTCTCGATCCCCGGCGACCACGTCCACCTGATCGGCCATCGTGGCGATCACCGGATGCTCGGTCGTCGGGTCGAATTCCGCGGAATTGGCGTCGATCAGACCGGCCAGATTGCGGGCCACCTCGATCACCATGCACTGCAGGCCGAGGCACAGACCGAGCGTGGGTATTCCGTTCGCGCGCGCGTACGAGATGGCCCTGACCTTGCCCTCGATACCGCGTACGCCGAACCCGCCGGGCACGACCACACCGTCCACATCGGAGAGTTGTTGTGCGACACCGCTGCTGGTCTCGCAGTCGTCGGAGGTGACCCAACGGGTCTCGATGTGCGTGTGATGGGCGAATCCCCCGGCTCGCATCGCCTCGGTGACCGAAAGATAGGCATCAGGCAGGTCGACGTACTTACCGACCAATGCGATCGTCAGTGACTGTCGCGGTTTGTGTACCCGGTCGAGCAGGTCTGACCACTGGGTCCAGTCCACATCGCGGAAGGGCAGGCCGAGCCGCCGTACGACGTAGGCATCCAGGCCCTCCGCGTGGAGCACCTTCGGAATGTCGTAGATCGACGGCGCATCAGAGGCCGAGACAACGGCCTCGGAGTCCACGTCGCACATCAAGCTGATCTTTCGCTTCAAGGCGTCCGGGATTTCCCGATCACTACGGCAGACGATCGCGTCGGGCTGGATACCGATGCTGCGCAGAGCGGCGACCGAGTGCTGGGTCGGTTTGGTCTTCAGTTCGCCGCTGGGCGCGAGGTACGGGACGAGGGACACGTGCAGGAAGAACACGTTGTCCCGGCCGACGTCGTGGCGGATCTGGCGGGCGGCCTCGAGGAAGGGCAGCGACTCGATGTCCCCGACGGTGCCGCCGATCTCGGTGATGACGACATCGATGCCCGGATGGCCGTCCTGACCGCCGGCGGTGCCGAGGATGCGGTCCTTGATCTCGTTGGTGATGTGCGGGATCACCTGGACGGTGTCACCGAGGTACTCACCGCGCCGCTCCTTGGCGATCACCTCCGCGTAGACCTGGCCGGTCGTCACATTGGCCGAGCCGGCGAGATTGATATCGAGGAAGCGTTCGTAGTGACCGACGTCGAGGTCGGTCTCGGCCCCATCCTCGGTGACGAAGACCTCGCCGTGCTGGAACGGGTTCATCGTTCCCGGATCGACATTGAGGTACGGGTCGAGCTTCTGCATGGTGACCCGCAGACCCCGAGCCGAGAGCAGGGAGCCGAGCGAACTGGCAGTCAAGCCCTTGCCCAGTGACGAGGCGACACCGCCGGTCACGAACAGATAGTTGGTGGTGTGGGAAGAGCGACGATCACCCGGTCGGTTCACGGGAGTTCACGCTAACACGCGGTCGCGCCGCCTCGGCGGTCAGACTCGGGGTGTCGTGCGGCGAACCGGAACTCGACTCGCCCCCGGGCGGGTTCGCGCCCGAGCCGAGCCAGACCAGCACCGGGATGACTACGCAGGCAGCGATGGCGGGAACTGCGACCCCGGAGTCGTTGATCAATGCACCGATGGCAACGGAAATGGTGGCCGCCAACAATCCAGCTCGCCAACGCGGCTGAGCAGCCAGGAACTCTCGCAGCTGGCCGCCGCGGCGGAGCATGACCCACAGCGCAATCGAGAAGATCGGGATCAACCAGGTCACTGGGCTGCCCGTGAGCACGTCCAGGTTTGCCTGGGCCTTGCGGGCAACGACGGTCCACGCCTGGCCATCTACGAGCTGAGCGACGAAACGGCCCAGGTGCGTTCGTTCGTCAGCAGACCGCTGATAGTCCAGGAGCGCGAAGGCTGAAACCGCCACCGCGGTCACTGCCCCGATCGACAGCACCCGGCGGACCGACAATCGGGTGTCGGTGGCAAATACGGCGAGGAACAGAAACCCGGGCACCAGGGCGAGCACACCGCCGAAGTCGCGCCCGAGCCCGGCTGCACCCACGATCACCACGGCGAGGGCTCCCACCGCCCCGACGCCGACCAGCACCTGCCGGGTGGCCCCCCGTACGAGCACCACTGTGGTGAGCAAGATGCACACCGCGAACACGCCGAAACTCAGATTGCCCAGACCGACGAATCGCCCGGCCACGATCGCGTTGTAGCCCAACAGACTGTTGAGCTCCATCGGCGAACCCAGTACCACGTCCACACCGACCGTCAGCGCCGTGATCAACATGACCACGACGGCCGGGCCGGCCCTGGGCCGCCCCCCTGGCAGCAGCCGCCCGATCGGACCTCGACGGCCGCCCAGGACGAGGGCGAACAGCACGAGGACGACGACACATCCGGCCACCGCCAGCCCGAGGGCGACTTCGCGATTCGGGGAGCGCCACCACGGAGTGAGGTTGGCCAGATGAGTCGCGGCCGGAAGTGCCGCGAATGCGAGCGCGCCTCTGGACAGACCGCGACCAAGTCGCGCGCGCTTACTAGCCTTCGCCGGTTTCCAGAAGGCGACCAGCACCAGACTGACGACAAGGGCACCGGCTAGGACGACCAGGCTCCAGAAGAAGGGCCTGGTCACACCGCCATGGGCAACCGCCGCCCGGTTGAGGTCACGCAGGTTGACCAGCGCCTCGTCGAGACTCTCCCTCGGTCCGGCCCAGCGCATGGCCGAGCCGACCATGCTGTCGGGATTCTCGAGCCCTAGGGCACGAAGCGCCGTCGGGGCCACATCGATCAACTGCACGTACGGCGCCCGTCCTGTACTCGAGGAACTGAGATAGCCGGGCGGTAGATCCGGGTGTACCGCAATCAGCGGGTGCAACTGCGCCCTGCTGACGCCCTTCTCCGACAACCCCGCCACCAACAGCAATGTTTTCCCGCTAAGGCCAGCGATCGCCGACCGTACGTCGGCAATCACGGTGTCCAGGGCGGCCAGGGCTTGTGACCGGGGACGCCCGAGCATTCCGGCCAGCCTGCCCGGTCCGGTCTCCGGAAGCTGGCCGGCCGCAGGCTGCTCGTCGGTCAGGCCCACGGAGGGCACACTGCCGATCAGATCCGGCGCGATGATCACGCTCAGCGGACAGCGACTCAGGGCATCGGCCCGCTGCTCGGTTCCGGCAGGCAGATCATCGATGACCGAGACCTGTGCCGTCGGGCCGGACACCGCAACGGCCGAGGACCGGCCGATCGCGGTCGAGCAGCTGACCGCCTCGCCCAGTGCGCCTGGGTCGGCACCGAATGCGCGGGTGCCTTCGTCTGCGGCGATCCGGGCGACGGTCTGGCTGACATCAGTCAGGCCGGCCAGGGCCACCTGCTCCTGCTGTCCGCACCCGGCCAGGGTCGCCATCCGCTGGGCCTCCTGCTCCGCGGTCAGCGGCGGCGAGGTTTCCTGGACGTCCTCGGTCGGCGCGGGATAACGCGCGCGATTTCCTGCCCCCAAGGTGGCCAAGCCGTCCAGGATGCAGGTACGCGAACGGGCTGCCCGAACGGTCATGTTGCCGAGCGCACCGGCGCCGGCCAGTTCGGTCAGGTCAGGGGCCACACCCGATGCCACGTCGCCCCAGAGCAACCCTGGGATGCCGAGAACGACGACGCGATCGGCCGAAATCTCTGTGCCGCCCACAGCCGCGCTGGATTGCGGAACGGGTCCGAATCCCAGGCCGGCACCGATTCCCACCGTCAGTAGCCAGCAGGTCAGGCGAAGGCCTCGGCCACCGCTCATGGCGGGCTGCACAGGCGTGGCCACAAGCAGACGATCACGACGAGCCCAGGAGTTCGATGTACAACGCGCTGAGCTGTCCGACGGTGTCCTCCAGCGTCGGCCAGCCGGCGGCGGCGGTCAGGCCGGCCTCGACGAGGGCGGCCACCCGGGCCGGATCCTCGAGTAAGCCGGTGACCGCCGCGTCCAGGGCGGCCGGGTCATCGGCCGGGATCAGGATTCCGGCGCCATGACCGGCCAACTCCGGGATGCCACCGACCGCAGTGGCCACCAGCGGCCGGCCAGCACGCAGCGCCTCCTGAGCCACCAGCGCGCGAGCCTCCCAGAGCGAGGTCAGTACGACCAGGTCACTGGCGGCAAGCAGATTCGCCACGTCACTGCGTCGCCCGAGCAATCGCACCGGTAGGTGCTCGCGCGCGATCCATTCGGCGAGGTCTGCGGAAAGGGGGCCGTCGCCGGCTATCACCACCAGCAGGCCGTCAGTGCGGCCGCGCCAATGCCGAGCCGCGGAGAGCAATGTGTGGTAGCCCTTCTGCGGATGCAACCGCCCGACTGCGAGCAGCAGTGGCGCCGTTTCGGTCATCCCGAGGTCGGCGCGAACCTCTGCCCGGCTGCGGGTGGCCTCAGGCAGCGCCGGTGCCGAGACCGGCGTGGACCGGACGTCTCGCCCACCCAGGAAGCGGGCGTGTTCGGCCAGATCCAGTGAGGCAGCCAGCACAACGTCCGCTCCACGGACGACCAGACGCTCCAAGGCTTTACTGATCCCTCCCTTGACACCCGCAGGCTCGAGCAGCGCGTTGTGCACAGTCACCACGACCGGGACAGCAGATCGCACCAACACCGACAGCAGGCCGGCTCGCAGCCCATGGGCGTGGACGAGGTCGGCTCCGCGCAAAGCGCCGCGCAGACTCAGCAACGCTCGGGCATCCGCGACCGGACGTAGGCCTGAGGCGATCCGCACCGGCTTGAACCCAAAGCCCGCTGCCCGGAATCCGAACAGTTCGTCGGTGGCCGGCGGCCCGCAGACGGTCACGGTGGCGCCAGCAGCCGTAAGCCCCGGAAGGATCGCCCGGACGTGCGTTCCGACGCCTCCGGTACTGGTTGCCAGGACCTGGACGATTCGTCGACCAGTCAGCCCCTGCTCGCTCGAGGTCATGACGTGCTCCACACGTGCGCGCCCTTCGGGCGCTGCCTTCGCTGCGCTCCTCGCTCGTTCCTCGCTGCCATGCTCGCTCGGTGTCACGACGTGCTCCGCACCTCCTCCTGGCCGGCGTCCACGTGGCGAAGACCACGCAGGACCGCACGCATCGGTCCGCGCGCTAGGACCATCATCGTCGCGCCCGCCATCAGTAGTACGACGATGCCGACCGCCAACACCTGTAGCAGGGCCAGGCCGACGCCGCCACCGTCCCAGGTCGTCGCGAGCCGTCGACCTGCCACCGCGGCGATCAGCACAGCGACGGCTGCGGCCACGCCGACTCGGGCGAGTCCGTGCAGCGACTCCCGTCCGGCCGAGCGGATGGTCACAACGATCAGCGCAACCCCCGCCACGAGCACCCCGATGCTGTGGCCAGCGGCCAGTGCAACGGCACGCGAGGTGTCCGGCAACGTGGCAGCCAGCCCGATGGCCGCGGCAATCGTCACCAACCAGCCGCCGACCACTGCCAGCGTCGGTTCCTTCCATAAGCCCCGGGCGTACAGAGCACGGGTGAGCAGGGCCACCAGGCCATAGCCGGCCAGGCCTGGAGCGAACGCGACGATGGTCGCGGCGAGCCTGGCAACGGTGAGATCGGAATCAGGAACACCCGTGCCCTGCACGAAGATCCGGGCAACCGGCTCCGCAACTGCGATCATGGCGGCCGAGCCGACCAGGCAGCCGAGCAGAACTGCCGAAGTCGTCGGCGCCAGGGTCGCTCGAAAGGAACTCTCGTCTCCGCGCTCGTAGGCCGCCGACAGCCGTGGAAACGCCGAGATGGCCAGCGGTACGGCCACGGCACCCCACGGCAGGAGGAAGACCGTCATCGCGAGCAGGTAGAGGACCTGGGTGCCCTCAGGGGCTCCGTCGTTGGCCAACCTGATCGCGACCACGACCGCGATCTGCTGGGCGGCCAGTGTCGCGATCCCGGCGGCGGCCAGGCGTCTCACCCGTGGCGCCACCCCGGCCGGAAATCCGAGACTGGGCTTGATCCTCAAGCCGGTACGGCGCAACGGGATCAGCAACACCGCCGCGAGAATCACCACACCGGTGGTCGTGCCCACACTCAGGATCAGCTCCGAAGACCTGGCGAGATCGTCGACCGAATCCGGGACGCCTGCCGACAACCGATAGATGACGTAGGCACCCGCGACGAGCAGGCTGGACAGCAGCGGAGCAAGTGCCGGTCCGGCGAATCTCCCGTACGCCTGGAGAATGCCGGTCAGCACGATGCCGACGCCGTAGAGGACCACCTGCGGGGCGAATACGAGCAGCATCCGGGCACCGAGTTCGACCGCACCGGCACAACTGCTGCCCGACAGCAGCGCCTGGGCCAGCGGCCTGGCCAGGACTGCGAGCAGGGCGCTGATCGGCACCAGGATCAGGATCGTCCAGGTCAGCAGCGAAGAAGCGGTCCGCCGCGCCCGCTCGTGATCACCTGAGGCGATCGCGCCGGACAGCATCGGGACGACAAGACTGGCCAGAGCACCCCCGGCCACGATCTCGAAAATGATGTTGGGCACGGTGTTTGCGGCGACATAGGTGTCACCGACACAGGTCGTGCCGACGGTACGGGCAAAGACGAGGTTGCGACCGAATCCAGCCAAGCGGGCCAGCAGGGTGAGAACGGCGATGAGTGCCGCCGCGGCGCCGACGCCCTTGGCGACCGTGCGCAGCCCGGGGCTGGTCACGGTGTCTGTTCGACGCTGCGCCGGCCCCATCTGTCGAGTTCGCGCAGCCCTGGGGTTGCCTCGATCACCTGGGTGAAGCTGATCCTCTCACTCGCGGCGGTCAGGGCGACCAGGACCGCCAAGATGCCCGCCCGCGCCAACGGTCCGGACCCGGCCGCGAGCCGGTAGCCCACCAGCGCTCCCAGTGCGTTGGCGCCGGCGTCGCCGAGCATCACCTTCTCGCTCAGATCGGCTGGAAGCACGCCCAGAGACGTTCCGACTACTGCCGCACCCGCCCCGCCGGCGGCGCCACCGAGCAGCGTTGCTGCCACCAGGGCACAGGCTTTGGCCGCCCGTCCGGGCCGCAGGTCCAACAGGTTGACCAGGTTGGCGCTGCCGGCCATGACGCCGGCAGCGAGGATCCGATCTGCTGGCCCGGTCGAGACCGAACCGGCCGTGGCTATCGATGCGCCGACGAGGCCCACGACTTTGACCGCCCCGCTCGACACCCGACCCGAGCGCAGCGCTGCGAGATGACCGCGAAAGCCCTTGTCTCGCACATGGTCAGGACGAGTCCCGGCTAGGTCGTCGTACAGGCCGATCGCACCGGAGGCCAGACCCAGCAGCAGGGCCGGTCGGCCCAATCGTGATGGCAGCAGGACAGCAGCGGCGAGGCTGGACGTAACGGCAGCGACCGGACCGGCAACGAGATTTACCGGCTCCCCGCGGTGGTTGCGGCGCACCATGACTGGACCGGACAGCACAGTCGCTCGGCGGCCCACCTCGATCAGCACCAGGGCACCAGCCGCCGCAGCGGCGATGCCGACCCCCCCTCGACGTGGGCCTGGCGGTGGATCGTCGCGGCCAGGCGCCCTCACGGAGCCAGCGGCGGCAGTGGAACGGTGCCTTCGCCCACGCCGTAGCTTCCGGATTGGCCAGTCCGCTCGGCGGTGAGCGCCAGTAGAGCCGCGACTTGGCCGGAGCCGACATCGACGTTGTTGACGGTGGACACCGAGGTCGCAGCACTCGGATCACCGCGCAGGGCGGCGACCAGACCACCCTCTACGGCGGAGGCCGCAGTTCCGGCGACGACGGCTCCGCTACCGGCCGAGTCCAAGGCGACGGCCAAGGCCACCAGGGCCTGGTTGCGCGTCTCGGCATCCTCGCCGGTGAAGCCCTCACCGGTCAGAATCAACGCGTAGTCCGCGGAGTCGATCTCCCCGCTGTCCGAGGTGACGACGCCCAGCGCAGCCAGCCCGGCCAGCACGCTGGTGGTGGAGGCTTGTGACGGAGCCGAATCACCCTCGGCGGGTTGCATGAGGACCTGAGCCATCAGGCTGGCCACCAACGCTGGCGTGTCGTCGGTCTGGGGCAGGATTACCCCGGCGGGCAGGCCGACTCCGGTGACGTACTCCTGCAGTTCAGGCGCGGTCTGCAGGTCGGTGAAATCCGGCTGCAGGCGAAGCGTTCCGGACAACTCGGCACCGGCAGCTTGGAGCAGGGTCGTGGTCTGGCCGACGACCTCCGCATTCACTTCGTCGCTGGAGACGACCAGCAGCACCGATGCACCGACGAGTCGATTCGCCACGATCAGCGGCGCGACGGCATCGTCATACGCGTCGTCCTGGGTCAACTGGTCGGTGAGGCTCTCGGTCTGCGCCTCCAGCGCGTCCTTTTCTTCCGACAGCGTGCCGACCTGGGCTTCCAGGCCGTCCAGTACGCGGCCGTTCAGCTGGGTCGTCCCGATCACGATGCCGAGTGCGACTGCGAGAAACACCGCGATCAGCGAGACCAGGTGATAGCGAAAGTCGATCACGAGAAAAGGCCCTTCAGCCAGCCGAGCAGATCGCCCAACCGGTCAGCGAAAAGATCCAGGTAGGTGCGCCCGGCGGTGGAAACCGCAAGCACGGCACCAATGGCGATGAAGGCTGCGAGGACCAAGAAGATCAACGCAGACGAGGAGATCCGACTCTTGTACAGTCGGCTAACCCCTTTGGCATCGACCAACTTCGCGCCGACCCGCAACCGGGTGAGGAACGTCGAGGCCATGCCGCCTCGGCCCTTGTCCAGGAATTCCACGAGTGTGGCGTGCGTGCCGACCGCAACGATGAGGGTGGCCCCCTTGGCGTCGGCCAGCAGCATGGCGATGTCCTCGCTCGTGCCGGTGGCCGGAAAGGTGATGGCCTCCACGCCGAGGTCCTGTACCCGCGGGAGACCGGGGGCTCGGCCGTCGGCGTAGGCATGCAC
>JACCQS010000056.1 GCA_013814015.1 Geodermatophilaceae bacterium
TGTTCTCCCCTGTCATCCCTGTTGCGCACAGAGCGAAACATCAACGCTGCTATCCCCGCCAATCCCCACGTGCCCCGTCTGTTGCACTGGGTCGATGAGGTCGTCGGCGACGATGAATGGGTCGCCTTGGTCTTCGAAGCTGTATCGGGGTCACCGCCTCCTTTGCCATGGGATCGCCAAGATGCGGTGCTGGTGCTCCGCAGTCTGGAGGAGTTGTCCGAGTCCCTCACACCAGCGCCGATTCCAACGCCCACACTCCCGGACCTGATGGCTTCGATGGCCGATAGCTGGGCGAAGGCGGAGAAAGACGCGTCGCCGGTGCTGGCTGGATGGGACCAGGAACGGTTGCCAGAACTGAACGACCTGGCGCAGCTGGCCGGGACGCGTGGCGGTCTGATGGCCGGGGCGGCGTTGTTGCATGTCGATCTTCGTGCCGACAATCTGGTCATAGATCGCAGTGGCTCCTCGCCGCACGTGTGGTTCGTCGACTGGTCGTGGGCATGTGTGGGACCGAGATGGGTGGACGCCGCACTGTTATCCCTCGACTTCGCCGCGTACGGCGATCACCGGCCCGAGGGCCTGCTAGCGGAGGCAAACGTCACTCTTCGACCGGAGGCTCTGCACGCACTGTTGGCCGGCCTCGCCGGGAACTGGGCGTTGGCACTGAGCGAACCGGCAGCGCCCGGTATGGGCGGTTTACGCGAGTTTCAACGACGGTTCTTCGATGCGACCGTCGACTGGCTCCAGCGCTGTTTGGCCTAGCGCTGAATCGAAGGTGGACAGGTCACTCAGCCCAGGCCGGGGACGATGTGGTCGAGCCTGAAGGTGATCGGCTGCTCGAGCTGTTCATAGGTGCACGAGTGAGGGTCGCGGTCGGGGCGCCAGCGGTTGAACTGCGCTGTGTGTCGGAACCGTTCGCCTTCCATGTGGTCGTAACGCACTTCGACGACCCGATCAGGTCGCAGGGGGACGAAGGAGAGGTCCTTGCCGGCGTTCCAGCGCGATCCCTCGCCCTTGCGTGGCGTGCGCTCGCCGGACTCGTGGGCGGCCCAGTTCCACGGATGCTCATCGAAGGTGGTGACCAGTGGCTGCAGCTCGGCGAACAACTCGCGGCGCCGCGCCATCGGGAACGCGCCGATCACCCCGATTGAGTTCAGGACACCGGCCTCGGTGTAGAGCCCGAGCATGAGCGAGCCCAGGGCGTCGGGGCCGCTCTTGTGGACGCGGTAACCGGCAACGACACAGTCGGCCGTCCGCTCGTGCTTGATCTTGAACATCACCCGCTTGTCCGGCTGGTAGGTGCCGTTGCGCGGTTTGGCCACAACGCCGTCCAGTCCGGCGCCTTCGAACTCGGTGAACCAGCGTTGCGCGAGGTCGTGGTCGGTGGTTGCCGGCGTGAGATGGATCGGTGCAGCGGCGTTCGCCAGGGTGGCCTCGAGCGCGGCGCGGCGTTCGGCGAAGGGCCGCTTGGTGTAGTCCTCGTCCCCGAGGGCGAGTAGGTCGAAGGCGATGAATGACGCTGGGGTCTTCTCGGCCAGCATGGTGACCCGCGAGACGGCGGGGTGGATGCGCTGTTGAAGTGCCTCGAAGTCCAGGCCGGCGCCCGTGGCGATGACGATCTCGCCGTCGATGACGCAGCGTTCGGGTAGCTCGGCCTTGACCGCCTCGACCAGCTCCGGGAAGTACCGGGTCATCGGCCGTTCGTTGCGACTGCCGAACTCGACCTCTTCGGCGTCCCGGAAGATTATTGCTCTGAAGCCATCCCATTTCGGTTCATAGGAGGCCCCGGGCGGGATGCTCGGGACTGACTTGGCGAGCATCGGCGACACTGGCGGCATGACCGGCAGCTTCATCGGCTCATTGTGACGGGTCGCGGTGCCGGCAGTTGCGAGCCGGGCTGGCCCGCGAAGATCAGGGCAGTTTTCTGCTGCCGATCGGTCCACGGCGGATCATCCGCGAGAGCTGGTCTGCGACCGACCGCGGACGCAGCGCCGGGCTGGATGTTCCTGCGCTTTCGGCCATTCCCTCGACGGCTTCGGCCAAGGCTTCGCGGGCGTCGGTGCCGGGACGCCAGCCGAGCTCCTCGCGGGCGCGGCTGGCATCCATCAGTGGTACCGCGAAGGCCAGATCGACCCATCCGGGATCTAACGGCTGCAGCCGGGCCCGCCAAGTCAGCGCCGTCAGGAGGCGAAGGGCGGCGGCCGGGACATGGACCGGTGCAGCTCGCATGACCTTGGCGATGTCGTCGCGGGTCAGGGGCGGCTCTGCGGCCAGGTTGAAGGCACCGGTAGAACCTCGCTCGAGCACCCGAACGACCGCGTCGGCGACGTCATCGGGATGCACCCCCTGCACGACCAGCCGTCGATCCACCGGCAGCACCGGTAGCAGCCGGACCGCAGCAGCCGGGACGAAGCCCGGAATCCCGTACCTCAGCAGCGCACTGCCTGCGTCGCGTTGGAGCACGAAAGCGGGTCGGATCCGCGCGATGCGCACTCCGTCGGGATGGCTGCGCTCGTACGTGGTCAACAGCCGCTCTGCGGCCGCCTTGTGGACGCTGTAGGCCGACGACGCAATGCCCTCGGTGGGCCAGGACTCGTCCACCCGGCCTGCGTCGGAGCCCGGCGAGTAGGCGCCGACCGACGACATGTGCACCAGATGCCCCACCCCCGCTTGATCGGCCGCTCGCAGGACGGCACGGGTTCCGCCGACGTCGACCCGCTTGAGGTAGTCGATGTCGTGGGAGGGCTGGAAGCCCCAGGCGAGGTGGACCACGGCGTCGGCGGCCTCCATCACCGGTGCCAGCGCCTTGTCGACGCCCGGGTCGGCCAGGTCCACGGGAATCCACTCGATGCCCTCGTAGGGCTCGCCCTGGTCCGGCGGGCGCCGGCAGAGGCCGACGACCTGATGCTCGACAGATTCATAGTCAGCGTCAGCGTCAGCGGCGAGCCGGCGTAGCAGCGCCGTGCCGATGTTGCCGCTAGCGCCGGTGATCACAATCCGCATACCGGCGCCGTACCCGATGGCGGCGCACCTCATGCGCCGCGGCGTGCGGCGGGCAACTGACCGAGTAGACATGGGCGGTCTTGACGCAACGACGGAGGAGTATCAATGGCACAGCCAGGGCTTCGAATCGGGATGTCGCTGGTCGATCCGCAACCGGGCCCCGACCCTTTGGGTGAGCTGGAGGTTCAGATCCGGCGCGCGGCCGACGAGGGTTTCGCATCCGCCTGGCTGGCGAACATCTTCGGCCTCGACGCGCTCACCGCCCTTGCCGTCGCTGGACGCAGTGTTCCGGGCATCGAACTCGGTACGGCAGTCGTGCCGACCTATCCCCGGCATCCGGCTGCTCTTGCCCAGCAGACCATCACCGCTCATCTCGCGCTCGGCGAGCGACTCGTGCTGGGCATCGGTACGTCGCACAAGGTGGTCATCGAGGGTGCCTTCGGCTACTCCTTCGACCGCCCGGCCCGGCACATGCGCGAATATCTGGCAGCCCTGATTCCGCTTCTGCAGGAGGGTCGGGTCGATGTCGAGGGCGAGACGATCTCGGCTCGCTACCAGGTCAGCGGCCCGCGGCCGGACCGTGCACCATCGGTCGTGCTGGCCGCCCTCGCGCCGCGGATGCTCGAACTCGCGGGCTCCTACGCCAACGGCACGATCCTGTGGATGACCGGACCGATCACCATCCGCGACCACATCGTGCCCACCATCGGTGCCGCCGCCGAAGCCGCCGGACGTCCGGCGCCGCGGATCATCTGCACGTTGCCAGTCTGTGTCACCGACGACGAGGGTGCCGCTCGGCAGCGGGCCGACAAGATCTTTGCGATGTACGGTCGGCTGCCTTCCTACCGAGCGATGCTGGATCGCGAAGGTGCGGCCGGCCCGGGTGCGGTGGCCATTGTCGGCGACCGAGACGCGGTTGTGGAGCAGATCCGCGGCCTGGCTGATATCGGCGTCACCGACTTCGTCGCCGCTGAGTTCGCTGGAGCCGAGGCACAGCACACCCGCGACGTCCTGGCCGATCTAGCCGGCGAGTTCAACCCCTCGTGATCCTGACCTTCTTGCGGTTTTCGGGGTCCGGACATCGGCGTGGCGCCACCATGAGGTGACGATCACCGCGGACGGGGCCGGTCCAGGGAGTAGCGTAGGAAGAAGTAACCGTCTTCCTCCAACAGATGCCGCAGCCGCAGGCGGACCGGATCGATCTCGAGATGACCGTCGATGATCCGACCGGCGCCCGGACCGGTCAGCATCGGCGAGATCGTCAGGCACAACTCATCGACTATGCCGGCGGCCAACGCAGTACCGAACAGCGTGGGGCCACCCTCGCAGACCAGTCGGCGCAGTCCGCGCCCTGCAAGCGCCGTTCTGGCCGCCGCAAGGTCGACGGTCTGCTCACCGGCGACGATCAGTGGAGTCACGGCGGCCAGCGCTTCGCGTCGTTCGGGATCCGAATTGGCGCAGGTCACGATAACCGTGCGCGCGACGGCCCTGGCGATGATCGGATCGCTCGGCTCTACCGATAGACGTTGGGAGACAAGGATCATCGGGGCGACCCGGGCCAAGCCGCGCGCCATACGAGCCGCCGAGCGGACCGGATCGTCACGCAACGGGCGGTAGCCCTCCGCGCGAGCTGTGCCGGCACCGACCAGAATCCCGTCGGATCGGTCACGTAGCAGCCGCAGCACCTGCTGATCGGTTGCCGATCCCAGCCCCCCCGCCCGGCCGTCCAAGCTCGAGGCCCCGTCCGCCGAGGCCACGAAATTTATCCGGACAAAGTCAGCCGGCTCGTCGCTGTATGCCTGCTCGAGTGCCTCATCATCGAGCGCGTCGGACTCGAGGAGTTCAGTCGCAGGCGGGAACAATCGACGCATCGCACCATCCCATCAGATCGCCCTGCTATCAGTGCCAGTCAGCCCTACGCTGCGACCATGGCCAACCCCTCTGTCCGAGAGTCTCTGTGTGCGCCGCAGCGCGCCGTCCTGCTCGCGGAGCTTGATCCGCGCGCCACTCCGTTGGCGCCCGGCGGCAAGTCGGATAC
>JACCQS010000059.1 GCA_013814015.1 Geodermatophilaceae bacterium
AGGTGTCCAAGCGGCTGGCCGCTCAGGGCATCGAGGTCGATGTCTTCACCCGCGCGACGTCCAGCGATCTCGGGCCGGTCGAGATCCTGGCCCCAGGGGTCAACGTTCGGCACATCACCGCGGGTCCCTTCGAGGGACTGGCCAAGAACGATCTGCCGGCCCAGCTGTGCGCATTCACCTCGGCCGTCCTACGGGCCGAAGCCCAACAAGAGCCAGGCCACTACGACGTCATCCATTCGCACTACTGGCTCTCCGGCCAGGTCGGCTGGCTGGCCCGCGACCGCTGGGGCGTCCCGCTGATCCACTCGGCGCACACCCTGGCCAAGGTCAAGAACGCGCTGCTCGCCGAGGGTGACGTCCCAGAACCCCGCTCACGTGTCATCGGCGAGGAGCAGGTGGTCGCCGAGGCCGACCGGCTGATCGCCTCCACTCCCGACGAGGCGGCCCAGCTCGTGCAGTGGTACGACGCCGACCCGGCGAAGGTGTTGACCATTCCGCCGGGGGTGGACCTGGATCGGTTCCGGCCGGCACCCGGAGCGCGCGCGCGCCTCGGCGTACCCGACGACGCACTCGTCCTGCTCTTCGTCGGCCGGATCCAGCCGCTCAAGGCACCCGACCTGCTACTGCGGGCGGCCGCGCACCTGATCGCCTATGACCCGGCGATCCGGTCGAAACTGGTCGTGTACGTCGTCGGCGCGCCCAGCGGGTCGGGCCTGGACGAACCCAGCTCCCTGCTGGCCCTGGCCAACACCCTCGGCATCGCCGACCGCGTGCGCTTCCTGGCCCCGATGCCTCCGGACGATCTCGCCGACTACTACCGCGCGGCCGATGTCACCGTCGTCCCGAGCCACAACGAGTCCTTCGGACTGGTCGCCCTGGAGGCGCAGGCCTGCGGTACGCCGGTTGTCGCCGCCCGGGTGGGCGGGTTGGTGACGGCTGTGGCCGACGGAAAGTCCGGGCTGCTGGTTGACGGGCATCGCGCGCCGGACTACGCGGATGCGATCACCAAGGTGATGGGCGATCGCGCAGCCTTCTCCCGATCTGCCGTCGAACACGCCACCCGCTTCTCCTGGGACCGTACGACCGCACTGTTGCTGGATGCCTACGCCGACGCGATGACCAGCCCGGTGTTCGGCGTCGGGGCGGCCCGCTGATGGGGCACGGGGACAGCACCGGTGACGAGACCCCGAACGTCGCCGGGGTGATCGCCGCTGCGCTGGAGGAGCGCGAACTCAGCTACGAGCGACCGGAGCCGGGCCGGTTCGTGGTGACCCTGCCGGGCACGAAGAAGTTGCAGACGATCTGCTGGCTCATCATCGGAACGCACGCCGTTAGGGTCGAGGCGTTCGTCTGCCGGCAGCCGGACGAGAACCGAGAGCAGCTGTGGAGTTATCTGCTGCAACATAACTCACGGATGTACGGCGTTGCCTACAGCATCGACTCGGTCGGCGACATCTATCTGGTGGGTCGGCTCGGCCTGCACGCCGTGACTGCCGACGAGATCGACCGGGTGCTCGGCTCAGTCCTGACCTACGCCGACGAGCACTTCAACACGATGCTCGAGATCGGCTTCGGTACCTCCATCCGCCGGGAGTGGGACTGGCGGGTCAGCCGCGGTGAGTCGCTGGCCAACCTGGCGGCCTTCGCCGAGTTCGCCCAACGCCGCGATCCCCGTGCCGGGAGCGGCGAGACCACAGATTCGTGACGGAGCCGCACGTCGGACACGAGCGACGTTGGGCAATTCTCGGCGTACTGACGGTCTGCCTGGTCGTCGTGATCATGGGCAACACGATCCTCAACGTGGCGCTGCGCCGGATCCAGGAGGACCTCCAGGCCACCCAGGGTGAGCTGCAATGGGCAGTGGACGCCTACATCCTGGTCTTCGCCGGACTGCTGTTCACCTGGGGCGTCCTGGGTGACCGCTTCGGTCGGCGGCTCGTCCTGGTCGGCGGACTGGCCATCTTCACCATCGCCTCGATCTTTGCCGCCTATGCCGACACGGCGTTGGAACTGATCGTCTGGCGTGCGCTCATGGGCGTCGGCGGAGCGGCCGTACAACCGGCCACCCTCGCGGTCATCACGAACATCTTTCCTACCGGGGAGCGGGGTAAGGCGATCGGGGTCTGGGCCGGCACGTCAGGGCTGGCGATCGCCGTCGGCCCGATGGCCGGAGGCTTTCTGTTGGAGCACTTCTGGTGGGGTTCGGTGTTCCTGCTCAACGTGCCCATCGCGATTGCCGGGTTGGTACTGAGCCTGTGGCTGGTCCCGGAATCGCGGGACCCCCACCCGGGCCGGATCGACGTAGGAGGGGTGCTTCTCTCGATCGCCGCGCTCGGGCTGCTCGTATTCGGACTGATCCGTGGTGGCGAGGGTGACGGTTGGCTGCGGTTGACCGTGCTGGGGCCGGCATTGGGCGGTCTGTTGTTGCTGGCGCTGTTCATCTATACCCAACGCCGGTCTACCTCACCGGCGCTGGACGTCACCCTGTTCGGCAACCCGTCCTTCTCCTCGGCCGCGGCCGCCCTGGGCCTGGTCTTCTTCGCTCTGCTGGGAGCGACGTTCTTCCTGGTCTTCTATCTGCAGGGGGTACGCGAGTACTCGCCGTTGCAGAGCGGCGCGGTCCTGCTGCCGGTGGCGATCGCCATCGCGATCTTCGCGCCGCGGAGTTCGACCCTCGTCGTGCGGTACGGAGCCAAGGCCGTCACCACCGTCGGCATGCTCGTCATCGCGGCATCCTTCGGCGGATTCGTTTTCCTACAGGAGTCGACGCCGCTGTGGATCCTGCTCGTGCTGCTCTTCGTCCAAGGGGTGGGCATGGGCAACACGATGGCCCCGGCGACCGAGTCGATCATGTCCGTCGTTCCCCGGGAGAAGGCCGGCGCCGGGTCGGCGGTGAACAACTCGGTGCGCCAGGTCGGCGGCGCCCTGGGCGTGGCGATCCTCGGGTCACTGCTGAACTCGCTCTACTCCAGCCGGGTCACTCCGGCCCTTTCCGGGCTGTCGGCCCAGCAGGCCGACACCGCGAGTGAATCGCTGGTAGGCGCGCTGAGCATGGCCGAATCCAAGGCGGCCGAAGTGGCCGAACTGAGCGCCGGAGTCGCGGACGGCAGCGCACAAGCCGCGGACCTGGCCAGAGCCGAGGATCAGTTGCGCCAACTCGGCGCCGTCGTCGATCCGGCCAAGGACGCTTTCGTGTCGGCGATGCACGTGACCTCGATCGCCACCTGTGTCGTCGTCCTGGTAGCGGCTTTGATCGTCGCCGTCTGGCTCCCCGGACGCCAGGTAAACCACGAGTCACCGACCCAACGCCGCAAATTGCTAGGCGACAAAGAGTACGACTCCCGCTGGATGGCGGGGCACGAAAGCGGGACCTCCGATCCGGACCTTCCCGGCGAGGTCGTCGTCGACCTGTCCGACGTGCCCTGGGACAGCCGATGAGCCGACCGGGGCGCGCAATGCACACGGCGGTCTGACAGTGAACCAACCCCTGCCGCATCGGGCAGAGATCTGGTGGGCCGATGTTCCGGGTGACAAGGTCCGTCGCTTGAAGATGTGCCGCGCCTACCGCTTCGCGGCAGGCTGCTGAACCTGTCCGGCTCGGCCGATCTCTGATTCAGGTCAGGGCGTGGCCGGTGGTGCTGTCCACATGATCCGGGATCTCGCCCTTGTAACGGTCTCCGGTCGACGAGGTTCCTGACGGTTCGAACATCAGAATCGACCCGCCGGGTGAGGACGGCTTGTGCTCGATGCCCTTGGGCACGACGTAGGTATCGCCGGTGCGCAGCACCACCGTGGTTTCGCTGCCATCGGCATCGCGGACAGCGACGTCGAACTGGCCGTCCAGGACGAGAAAGAACTCATCGGTGTCCTCGTGGACGTGCCAGACGTGTTCGCCCAGCGCATGTGCGATCCGTACGTCGTAGTCGTTCATCCGAGCCACGATCCGCGGGCTGTAGACGTCGTCGAAGGAGGCCAGGGCCGTGGTCAGGTTGACGGGTCCGTTGTCCATGGCGCCATTCTCGTACGCCTCTGATGCGTCTGTCATCCTGCTGCCATGTTCGCCGACGGCATTCCTGGCGCTGTGGTCTCGTTTGCATTGGTCGCCGGTCTGGTCACGATCACGCCCGGCCTGGACACCGCACTCGTGCTGCGTTCGGCGCTGACGCAGGGACGAGCACCGGCCTACGCGACGGCGCTGGGGGTCTGCACCGGCTGCCTCGCGTGGGGGATAGCGGCGGCCGTGGGTGTGTCGGCCATCCTCACCGCGTCCACCGTGGCCTATACCGCGCTGCGGCTCATGGGTGCTGCGTACCTGATCTGGCTCGGGCTGCGCTGGCTGATCGCGGCGATCCGCCGCAGCGAACCGGCCTCGGCGACTGCCGACGGCGCAGCTTCGCCGGGTGCCCGCGGTTGGGCTGCCTGGCGTCAGGGATTCGGGGTCAACGTCCTCAACCCCAAGATCGGTGCTTTCTACGTGGCACTGCTTCCGCAGTTCATCCCGCCCGAGGTTCCCGCGGTTCTGATGGGCGCGCTGCTGGCCACCGTGCACAGCATCGAGGGCATCCTCTGGTTCACCCTGATCATCGCCGGTGCGCACGCGATGCGGGCGTGGCTGCGCCGCCAGTCGGTACAGCGGGGCCTGAACGGGATCACTGGCGCCACGCTGATCGGTTTCGGAGTCGCGCTGGCTCTACGCTGAGCTGAGCCCCGGGTCTAGGCGGAGGCGCCGGAGTAGTTGCGCAGCCCGCGGCGCCAGAACAAGCGGGTGAAGGTCACCAGGACGGTGCTGAAAGCGACCGCGCCCAGCAGCAGCCAGCCCGACAGTCGCCCGGTCAGTGCGGTGGCCGGCACCGTCACCGCGAAACCGAGCGGTACGAGAAAGGTGAACCCGATCCGCAGCCAGGCCG
>JACCQS010000098.1 GCA_013814015.1 Geodermatophilaceae bacterium
GGTTAGCAGGGCAGGACCAATGAGCAGCCCCACCGACATATCCGGTTCCGCGCCTGCCGAGGTCGAGCGGCACAGTTACGACGTCGTGGTCATCGGCGCCGGCGGTGCCGGTCTGCGGGCTGCGATCGCGGCCCGGGAAGCCGGTAAACGCACGGCCATCGTCTGCAAGTCCCTGTTCGGCAAGGCGCACACCGTGATGGCCGAGGGCGGAATCGCCGCGTCCATGGGTAACGTCAACAGCAAGGACAACTGGCAGGTTCACTTCCGGGACACCATGCGTGGCGGGAAGTTCCTCAACCATTTCCGGATGGCCGAGCTGCATGCCAAGGAGGCACCGCTGCGGGTGTGGGAACTCGAGACCTACGGTGCGCTGTTCGACCGGACGAAGGAAGGCAAGATCAGCCAGCGGAACTTCGGTGGCCACGAGTATCCCCGTCTCGCACATGTCGGCGATCGCACCGGCCTCGAACTGATCCGCACCCTGCAGCAGAAGGTCGTCTCCCTGCAGCAGGAGGACCTTCGCGAACACGGCGACTACGAGGCGCGGATCAAGGTCTTTCACGAGTGCGCGATCACCGAGCTGTTCAAAGCCGGCCCGGATGTGGACAGCCCGATCGCCGGTGCCTTCGGGTATTGGCGCGAGACCGGCCGCTTTCTCGCCTTCGAGGCGCCTTCGGTCGTGCTGGCCACCGGCGGAATCGGCAAGAGCTTCAAGGTGACCTCGAACTCCTGGGAGTACACCGGGGACGGGCATGCCCTCGCACTGCGCGCCGGAGCCACATTGTTGAACATGGAGTTCGTCCAGTTCCATCCGACCGGGATGGTCTGGCCGCCGTCGGTCAAGGGCATCCTGGTCACTGAGTCCGTGCGCGGTGACGGTGGCGTGCTGCGCAATTCCGAGGGCAAGCGCTTCATGTTCGATTACATCCCGGATGTCTTCCGGACCCAGTACGCCGAGACCGAGGAGGAGGGCGACCGCTGGTACACCGATCCGGACAACAACAAGCGGCCCCCGGAACTGCTCCCCCGTGACGAGGTGGCGCGGGCAATCAACTCCGAGGTCAAGGCCGGCCGCGGTTCACCGGCCGGCGGGGTGTTCTTGGACGTCTCCACCCGGCTCAAGGCCGAGGACATCATCAAGAAGTTGCCGTCGATGCACCACCAGTTCAAGGAACTGGCAGATGTCGACATCACCAAGGAACCAATGGAGGTCGGGCCGACCTGTCACTACGTGATGGGCGGGGTCGAAGTCGACCCGGACAGTGCGCAATCCCGGGTGCCCGGCTTGTACGCCGCCGGTGAGGTCGCCGGCGGTATGTACGGGTCGAACAGGCTCGGCGGCAACTCGCTGTCCGACCTGCTTGTCTTCGGCAAACGTGCCGGTGATCACGCTGCCCTCTACGCCCACTCGTTGCGCAACGCCCCACCTGCGGTCACCGATGCCCAGATCGAGGCGGCGACCCGAGCAGCTCTCGCGCCCTTCCTGATCGAGGACCGTCCGAACGTGGAGCGCGAGAACGCCTACACGATCCACGCCGAACTGCAGCAGACCATGAACGACCTCGTCGGCATCATCCGCAAGGCCGACGAGATCGAGCTTGCACTCAAGAAGCTCGACGATCTGCGTTCTCGTGCCGCCGTGGCCTCCGTGGAAGGTGGCCGCGAGTTCAATCCCGGCTGGCATCTGGCGATCGACCTGCAGAACATGCTGTTGATCTCCGAGTGCATCGCGCAAGCCGCGCTCGCTCGCGAGGAGAGCAGGGGCGGGCACACCCGCGACGACTTTCCCGGCATGAATCCAGAGTGGCGAAAGCTCAATCTCGTTCTGGCGACAGACACTCCGACTGGTCTGCGAGACAGCCAGTCTCGGATCACGTTGGTCAAGCAAGAGGTTCCGGCGATGCGCGCCGATCTGCTGGAGCTCTTCGATCCCAACGAACTCCAGAAGTACCTCACCGACGCGGAGCTACCCGCATCGGTGGCCGCTGCGGCGTCCGACGCGCCCGCTGACCAGCCACAGAGAGGCTGATGCAGGATGGCCTATGACGCCAAGTTCCGCGTATGGCGCGGCGACGCCTACGAGGGGGACCTGCAGGACTATTCCGTCGAGGTGAACGAGGGTGAGGTCGTCCTCGACATCATCCACCGACTGCAAGCAACTCAGGCTGGCGACCTGGCGGTCCGCTGGAACTGCAAGGCCGGCAAATGCGGATCCTGCAGTGCTGAGATCAACGGTCGCCCGCGACTTCTGTGCATGACGCGGATGAGCACCTTTGACGAGGCCGAGACGATCACCGTGACGCCGTTGCGGACCTTTCCGGTGATCCGCGACTTGGTCACCGACGTCTCGT
>JACCQS010000103.1 GCA_013814015.1 Geodermatophilaceae bacterium
AGCGGAGCGGACCAGCAACTACTAAGCACCTGGCGCGGAGCCGTGTCATAAGATGATGCGCTGCGGGACGCACTGGCTTGTGTCCGGGTGGGGCGTTCCTAGTGCCGCGGATCTGAGCTTGTTGGACGGTTGGCCGTCTTCAGGATCTCTTCGGTGCCGACTCTGCGGCGCCTGTGCCGACGTTTCCGCACCCCGTGGGCTTCGGCCGTCGCGGTCGTCGTGTTCACCGCGCACTTCTCGCTCTCCGCCTTCGTGATCGGCCCAGCCGTCTCTGGCACCGACGACGACCCGCAGCCTCCGGCACCGACCGTTGCCGGGCCGACCGATCCGACACCGAGTCTCACGGGCGACGACCACGGCCACCGAGGGCTGCACGAGCAGTGCTCGAACAGCCTGTTGACATCAACCTTGCTTGAAGTTCCAGACTTGTCTCCGAACGGACGGTGTTCGCCGCCCGGCAGCGACGAGACAATGGGGAAGACATGCGTGCAGTACGAGTGATCGAGTACGGCGGCCCGGAGGTTTTGGTGCCGGTAGAGATGCAGGACCCGGCGCCGGCAGAGGGTGAGGTCGTCGTACGAGCTGAGGCGATTGACACCATCCAGCTCGAGACCCTGATCCGCGGTGGCTGGGGGCAGGCGTTCGGGATCCAGCTGCCGTACGTGCCAGGCGGCGCGGCCGCGGGGACGGTGGTCTCGGTCGGCCCCGGCGTGGATCCGTCCTGGAGTGGACGCCGGGTTCTGGCCGGTGCCGGGACGAAGGAAACGTACGCCGAGCTCGTCCGCACCAGCACCGAGCGGCTGGTGCCCCTGCCGGACGGCCTCGGTATGCCGGAGGCGGCTGCGCTGGCCCACGACGGCGTGACCGGGATGGGAATCGTGGAGGCCATGTCCATCAGGCCAAGCGAGCGGGTGCTCATCCTCGGGGCCGCGGGGGGAATGGGGACGCTGCTGGTCCAGCTCGCCCGCGCAGCGGGCGCTCAGGTCGTCGGGGCCGCACGCGGAGCACAGAAGCTGGACCTGATCAGGCGGCTCGGCGCCGACGCAGCCATCGACTACTCCGACGAAGGCTGGACCGGGCAGGTGCGAGAAGCCTTCGGTGGCGTGCCCGTAGACGTGCTCCTGGACGGTGTTGGCGGCACGCTGGGCACCGAGGCATTCGGGCTGGTGGCTCAGGGTGGTCGTGTCTCTGCCCACGGCGCAGCGAGCGGCGACTTCGCCGAGCTGGACGAGAGCGACACCAAGGCTCGAGGCATCCTCGTGCGGGGCATCGCGGATGTGCAGTTCGAGGCCCCGGAGATGGTGCGGCTTGCAACCAAGGCACTCGACGAGGCGGCGGCCCGGCGACTGCATCCGGTGATCGGACGGACGTTCGCGTTGGCCGACGCGGCTGATGCCCACCGCGCCATCGCGGCTCGTTCAGTCCCTGGGAAGGCTCTGCTCATTCCGTAGCCAACGGTGTGTGACCCAGCGGCGGAGAACCGAGGCGGCGAGAAGACCTGCTCAGCGCTGACGGCATCCACGTCGCCGCTCCGGGACCAGCAGCCATGGCCGCCGAGGTGGGCCGGGCGCTTTCCACGCGTATCCACGCGAGCGGCGGGCACCGTCATGAGTGCGGACCGCGAACCTGGCGTGGAGGAGACCGCACAATGGCGGACGCAGTGGCCAGCCGTACAGGTGGCGCTCATCGGGGCATTCTTGGCCAGCCTCGACTCGTTCATCGCGATCGTGGCGGCGCCCAGCATCGGGACGGATCTCAACGCCTCCGACGACGAGATCCAGTGGATCCACGCCGTCTACCCGTTCTCCTAGGGATTGCTGCACGGATAGGTGACATCCTGACCTGACCCAGATCGTGCAGCAGACGCTGCCGGCTGCGGTCGCTATAGAGAACCGTCTGCGGCACCGTCTGCCCGGTCACCAACAACGTCATCAAAGTCGCACAAGCGGATCGCCCAGTGACACAAAACCGGCAGTGGCGTCGACAGTTGCTCGACGTCCGCTGACCGTTCCGCAACCGGAACGGGCGTTCATAGCCGATGTAACGTAATCCGTCAGCGCGGTCGGCCTGACGGGGCTGGACAAGATCGGTGGCGTGCGCAGCGATCTCCACCTCCGCCTAAAGGTCCGTATGCCCCAACGACGTCGAACTCGCTGAGCTCGCGACGCTTGCGGGGCAGGGCATGCGCACCCCCTCGGGGCGTCCTTCGTCACGCCCTGGCTCGAGGCACCGCGAAGGACCGGGGCAGTTTGTGCTCCGCGAGCACTGGGGCAGTTGTCAGGGGGCAGTCGACAACTGGAGGCTCGGACTCGGGCCTTCGCTTCCAACTGGGTGAACGCGCTCAGGAGAACGGCCCGCGCACCGAGATGCCGCCGTCGATGACCAGACGCTGACCGATCATGTAGGAGGATGCGGGCGAGGCGAGGAACAGCGCCGCGGCGGCGACATCGGCCACGGTCCCATACCGTCCCACGGGGATCTGATCTACGGCGTCGGGGTCCTGCGCCGAGGCAGCCACCGCAGTGGCGACTGCCCCCGCGGCGATGACGTTCATCCGAATCCCCTCGCTGGCGTACTCGGTGGACACCGTCTTGGCCAGGCTCAGCAGACCAGCCTTGGCGGCGCCGTAGGCCGCCTGGCGTGGGGCTGCCATGAAGCCGGTGACTGAGCCCACGCTGACAATCGACCCACCGTTGCCCTGGTCCAGAAAAGTGCGGATTGCGGCGCGGGCTGCGCGCGCCACGTAACGCAGGTTCAGCTCGTAGACCAGGTCCCAGTCCTCGTCGAGCATCTCGTGCAGCCTGACGGCGGGGACGAAGGCGACTTGTCCGCCGACGACCGTCACCAGCACGTCGAGCCCTCCCAGCTCACGGACCGCGCGCGCGAACATGGCGTCCACGTCGTCGGAGGAGCGGACGTCGCCACCGATGGCACAGGCCGTTCCACCGGCGGCTGTCACCTCGGCGGCGGCTACGTTCGCTCGCTCGGGGTCGAGGTCGGTAACGGCGACGGACGCCCCGGCGGCGGCGTAGGCGCGCGTGATGCCACGTCCGATGCCCTCCCCTCCGCCGCCGATCACAATGGCCCGAGTTCCGTCAATCCGCATGGGCTTCACGATAGACGTGCCACCTGGCCGATCCGCAGGCGTTGACTACTCCTCCGTGCCGATGGCCGATCCCCAATCGGCGACGGACACGAGGAGCCGCGGTTGTCGGGGAGTCGCACCGCATGAGGTTCGTCATGTGACACGATCCGCACATTGCCCATGAGGGGAGTTTGGCGATGACGGAGGCTCAGGAGGACCGGTGGGCGTCCTGGCTGGCGAGGCGCCGCCATGGAGATGACCCGGAACTCCTCCGCCGCACACTCGAATACCTGGTCCCGGTTCGAGACCGGGTCATTGCTGGTGCGCACTT